>CAMFLN010000158.1 GCA_945957305.1 uncultured Planctomycetaceae bacterium
CCTCTTCGTCGACCACAACTTTGCCGTCGGCGTCGAGCTGCTCGACCATCTCGGGTCGACCGTGTTCGTCACGCTTGATCTCGTGCAAGTGACCGTCGAGGCCGAAGAACTTCGGCATCCGCGTCGAGGGACGGAAGTCCAACGGATCGCGAATCCAATTGGTCAGGAAGTCGAGGTCGAGCTTGCTCTTCACGTAACGCAGGCTGGGGCCCGGCTTACGATACTTGCCCGGCGTTTCGTCATCGGCGCCTAACATGCTGGCCAGGCGTGCCGTGTCCGCGGTGAGGCGCGGCGCCGCAGCCTCGGCACCCTCTTCGGCCTTCGCCGGCTTCGCGCCCTCGCTGAGCATTTCGGCCAGCAGCTTGCGGGATTGTTTTTGTTCCGGGTTCTCGACCACCTTTTCGGCCAGGCTACGTTCGTAATCGTTCAAGCCTGGGTCGACCAGCACGCTGGCGGCAACCGCGGCGTAATTCGGCTCGACCCGAATGTCCGGACCGCGGCGACGCGAGGGGCCGTCGAAGCCGTTGATTTCGTGACAGCCGAAGCAGCCGTACTGGCGGATGATGTCATACCCTTCGAGCAGCTTGGGAGCCGAAGCTTCGGGGAATCGGGCGCTCGGCTCCAATTCGGTCACGTCGAAGTGACATTTCAAGCAGCTGCTTTCCAAGAACCGCTCGGGACGCATCGGGAAAATCCAGTGGTGGTTGCTGAACCAACCACGGTCGTCCTGCCACTTTTTCATTTCATGTGGATCGTTCGGCGTGTGCGACGCCCATTGGAAACTCGTGGCGCTCCCCTGCCCCTCGTGGCAAATCGTGCAACCGAAGTCCGCCATCTTGTGCGGGCTGAGCGATCCCACGAACAGATCCAAACGCGGATGCGAGCTGAACGGATGCGGCAAGCCGCGATCGACGCTCACCTTCAGCGGCTGCCCCCAGGCGACACTATCGAGCAAGTAGCGATAGACCAGGCCGCGCTCGTGCGAGACATCGACGTCATGCACGTACCGCAACACGTCACCCACCTGGAACCCCGCATGAGCAGCAGGGCTGAGCGGGCGCACCACGCTCACCACCACGTCGCGGGTGTCGATCAAGCCTTTTTCCGCCAGTTCCAAGCCATAGACCTTGGCTAGCGCCGCATGACGTTCTGTTTCATCCTTGGGCGGAGCGTCTTTCAATTCCGCCGGAATCTCGGCCGGAGTCTTGAGCGTGACCACGACCAGTTCGGCCGGCCGAGGCGGATAGGCGGGGGCCGTGGCGGAACCGGCCGCTGACTTGTCCATCGCCTGATGGCAGGTGATGCAGCGATCAAACCGCGCCACGTCGCTGAAATTGTTGTTCAGCGTCAGCTTCGGCAGCCAGATCTGCTCGATCTTCAGAGGGCTGTTGAAAGCGTTGATAATCGGCAGATCGAGAACTTCCTTGGTGCGCGTCAGCTCGCGATCTTGCTTCGCCTTGGCCAAACGATCCAAGTCGGCGTTGTGATCGGCCAGCGTTTTCTTGGCCTTGGCGACTTCGGTCCCTGCCTGGGTAACGATATTTTCCAAGCTCAGTCGGTGCGTCTTGGCGGCCTGGTACTCCAGGTTCATCTCGTTGACGTTGGCCACGACCTCGTCGATCGCCGCCTGACGCTCTTGCAAGGCCGCCTCGGCCAGCCCCTCGCCTACGCCCAGGTTGTAGTTGCTGCGCACCACGTCCAAGTCAGCGCGGCGGAATTTCAACAGGCTGAAGCGCTTGTCCTCGTCGAACTGCGCCTTGCGAACCACTTCGTTCATCGCCCCCATCAGCCGCGCCCGGGCCTTGATCTTGCGATCCTGTGCCGTGGCTTCGTCGCCGGGGTTCTGCTCGACTTCGCGCACTGCCTTGTCGGCGTCTTCGATGCTCGTCAGGGAGTAGCCGTTCTGGTCGGCATGGGTGCGGGCTTCGTCCAGGAACTCGGTGACCAGCTGCTCGGGCGGAGCCTTGGCCTCGGCGTCAGCAACCGCCTGCTGCAACTCGGCGGTCTTGGCTTGGAACTCGCTATCGTCCTGCTCACTGATCTTGGCGTCGGTGTACCAGGTCTCGATTTCGCGGAACTTCCGCTGCACGGGCTTCCACTCGCGGTTGTGATCCGCCGCCAGCATCCACACGGTCGTGAGCAACATTGCCACGCCCGAGATGCCGAAGAGCACGTGCATCAACTTCGGATTGCGCCAAGTCTGTTCAGTTGCGGGCATTTCGAAACGCCTTTACTTGCGTCGGATAAATCTGCGAGCGTCACAGGCGCCCGACGCTCTTGCGCCAGGCGGCGGACTTTTTGCGCCTACGGTGCTTGCTTGCTGCACGCACGGGTACGCGCCGGTTATCGATAGCGACTCAGAAATTCAGGAAGTACTCGGGAATACTGATGAAGTATTTCAGGTTCACGCTCCACCGCGCGACCATCTTCAGCGGCAACGATCCCATCATCAGCAGCAGGTTCGACATCAACATGAATCGAATAAAGCCCATCTTGACGAAGAACTTGCGGAAGATCGTGGCCGCCATGATCGGCGGCAGCAATACAAAGTAGGCGAACACCAGCAAGATGCCCGGCATTTCGCGCCACAGGATATAGAGCAACTCCGTGCCAGCGCCCGAGCCCGTGGGCGCCTTCGGCATGCTCTGATTCAACCACTTGATCCAGAAGAACTGCGAGAGGTCAACGTTGTTCTGGGCCAGCACCTTATGAGCGTCCCAGGTTTCGAACGGACCAAAGAAGTTCCAGTTCGGTCCGCGCAGGAAGGTCCCCAGGATGATCAAGATCACCCACAGTTCGAGGAAGCCGAACTGGAAGACCAGGTAAGCGAACTTGCGCTCCGAGATCGTGTAATAGCCCGACCCCTTGCGATTGAAATCCAGGTACGGAATCGCCATCAGCCCCAAGAGCACGACGCTGGGCAGCACCACGCCCGCCATCCATGGGTCGTAGTACACCAACATTTCCTGCAAACCGAGGAAGTACCACGGAGCCTTCGACGGGTTGGGCGTCTTCACGCGGCTCGACGGTTCTTCGAGCGGGGCCTGCAAAGCGATGGCCCACAACAGCAGAAAGGCCGTCAGGGCGACCATGCAGATCAGTTCGGTATAGACCAGGTCCGGCCAGACGAGGACCTTCTCGTTGTCCTCTTTTTCGAGCGGCGGCAAACCTTGCGCCGCGCGATCGTCGTTCAATACTGCCTTATACGTCGCCAGCCAGGTGAAGAAGCCGAGCAAGAAGACCAGACCCACGATCGGCACGTTGTCGGGCTTGGCAACGATGGCCGTGAAATTGGGATCGGTCATCGACATGCCCATCGCTAACAGCGCGAGGTTGAGAATGGTCCACGCCACCGGCGGAGCAGTCCAGGCACGGCGAAACACGAACAAGATCGTAAATAAAGCCAACGAACCGAGCGTCAGAGTCACTGGACCCGAAAGCTCGTTGACGATTTGCTTCACTTCCGACGGCAATTCGGGGGGCAGCCCAATCATCGCCAGCGGAGCGCACACAAAGAACGCCGCGCCGACCAACAGCCACACGATGACGTTCGTGACGGGAATGGTGGCGGGCCCAAGCTTCAGCGTGGTGTAGGTCTTGGGACCGTGGCGCCACATGACCAGCGCTGCGACCCAGTTCAGGACGCAGAGGATCATGTAATAGAAGCCCAACGGCGTGGCTACATGCGACAGAAAGTCCGGAGCACTGTGCATTTCGATTTCCGATTCCTACGAATTCCGGCAGCCCTGACCGGTCCACGGCACTTTCGCAAAACACCTCACACCCGCAGCGACCGCCACACCCGCGCCGGCGCGACAACCGCTTTCACCACGTCACTACAGCGGTCCGCTGATGCCGCCGTCCTTCCGCACTCGCCAGAAGTGAATCGCCAACAACAGCGCCACCGCCAACGGGATCGCGATGCAGTGCAACACATAGAAACGGTTCAACGTATCCTCGCCCACGAACCGCGCGCCGATCGTTACGAAGCGGGCGTCCGAGGCGTTGGTGATCATCGAGATTCCGTCGATGTTGAGCAACTTGGCGCCCGGCCCTTCGGAGCCGAGGATCGGCGTGGCACGAGCCATATTCGAACCGACCGTGATGGCCCAGATCGCCAACTGATCCCAGGGCAACAAGTAGCCGGTGAACGACAACAACAGGGTCAGCAGCAGAAGCAAGACGCCCACCACCCAGTTGAATTCTCGTGGCGGCTTATAACTGCCCGTGAGAAACACGCGGTACATATGCAGCCACGTCGTGATGACCATGGCGTGCGCACCCCAGCGATGCAGCTCGCGCATGATTCCCAGGCTGGTGACGTCGCGCAATGACAAAATATCGTTGTACGCCCACTCCAGCGTCGGGCGGTAATAGAACATCAGGAGCACGCCGGTAACGGTTTCGACCAGAAACAGGAAGAAGGTCACCCCGCCCATGCACCAGGTGTAGCTCAGGGCGATTCCCTGTTTCTTGATCGACACGGGGTGCAGATGCAGGAAGAAATTCGTCAGCATCACGACGATGCGATTGCGCCGGTCGAGCGGCATGGGGTGACGAAAAACGCTCTTCCAGAGCTGCGAGTTACGAATGGCTTCGCCGAGCGACATGGATGGATCCGCTATCTGTGAAATCCCTGACCGGCAGGCACGGTCGACCGCGCCATTGGCTTTTCGAAACGAAAAAAGCGGTGACCCCGACAGGGCCCGCCGCTACGAGTCGTTACCCTATTCCCTCTTCCGCGAAAATTCGCGAGTCATAACTGCCTGCGTGCCGGTTAAACCGACACAAAGCAGGACGCGTCGCTCCATTGCCCCAATTCTTCTTGAAACGTTCGGCTCTTGTCGACTTCCAGCTGACCGTCGTCAGCCAGGCGGATGGCATAGCGTTCGAGCGGGCGCGGCGCCGGACCTTCGAAGTTGATACCGTCCTTGTAAAAACCACTGCCGTGGCAGGGGCATTTGAACTTCTGCTCGGCCTCGAGCCAGTTCGGCGTGCAACCCAAGTGCGTGCACACCGTCTTGATCGCCACGATCTGTCGCTGGCCCTTGTACTCGACATTGACCGGCCAGATGCCGAATTGCGCTTTGAATTTTTCTTCGACCACTCCCGGCGGGAAATCGCTCGGGAAGCCGATCTTGAACTTGCTCGGCGGTTCGGTCAGCACGTTGGGGAACATGTACCGCAACACGGCCAACGTCCACAAGCCCCCGGTCGCCGAGAGCGTACTGAAACCAAGACCAAGGAACGATCCGACCAGCACACCAAGGAAAAAGCGACGCTCTTCTTGCGGCGCTTCCTTGGTAGCCTTGGGCTTGGCATAGTCGGGCTTGGCTGGCATCGGAGGAACCGCCGACTCACCCTTGGCGCTTTTGGCGGGCACGGCCGGCTTGGCACGCGCGGCTGCTTCCGACTTCGACACCGGGCCAGGCTTGGAAGCCGCCCGCGCGGCTGCAAGAATGCTCGACGTATCGCGCACCGCGGGACCACTAGCGGCAGCGGGCTTCGCTGCTGCAGGCTTATCTGCCTTTGGCTTGGCGGCTGGCTTCTCGGCAGCGGGCTTTGCCGCGGCCGGCTTCGCGGCGGCCGGCTGAGCAGCAGCACCACCAGCAGCAGCCTTGTTGGCGCGAGCCGCGGCAAGAATATCAGCCACACTCGGCTTCGCTCCGCCAGCGCGCGCCGACTTCGGAGTTGCAGCCGGCGAGTCTCCGGCGCTTTCTGCAGCGATCGGCGCACTCGGTGGTGTCACTTCGGCAGGCGCATCGGCGGCCGGCTGTTTTTCGGCAGGCGGCGGCGTTGCTCCACCAGCGGCGTTTTTACGTGCAGCGGCCAAAATATCGGCCGTGGACAACTTCTTTTTTTCTGCCATGCGGCTGTACTCAGCGCCACTCCGCACGATCGACGGACCGCCAAGGAACTGCGGCCAGCCCAACGCTGCAAATGGCTGTGAAAAAGCGATTTACGGCACCACGCGACGGCCAGACGGGGTCTTGTGACATTTTTCACGAACTCCCCGCATTAATTTCTATCGTAACCAGCACGATTGTCAACTCCCCGCGCCCCAGAATGCCGGCTTCCTCCAGCGGTCCGCAACCTCCTGACTTCCGCGCTCGCCGAAACGACACCCAGCACCATGGGGGGATGACGCATTTCTACAACCCCGTGGGTTTGACCACACCAGACCTGACTCGCTACGTTCTCACTCGCGATACCCCGATACTCCCACCGTTCGCAAACAGCCCTTGTCCGACTCCCCCGCGATTCCCTGGCCAGCCCTAGAAGCGCTTATGCGGCGCGATCCCGCCAAACGCGGTGTCGCCAGCTACAGTGAACGGGGAATTCCGCTCTGTCAGGGACAATTACCGCTCGCCGCGCGCGACTTGGCCGAACGCAGCACCGCCGTGGGCATCGTCACCGGCTTCACAATCGTCGACGCCACGCCGACAGCGGCCGAGACCGATGGCCCGCCGGGCGCCCTGTTCCTCGCCCGGGCGCTGGTTCACTTGGGAGTCGAAGTGGTCCTGATCGCCGATCGGTATGCCACCCCTTTGCTCGCAACCGGCTGCGACTTACTTGGCTTGCCACGCTCGATCATTCAAGAATTCCCACTCGAACAGGCCGACGAAACGCCAGGCGAAGACGGCTCGCGCACTCCGCGCGCTGACGCCTGGAGCCGGCAGTTCTGGCTCTCGGGCGTGGGCTGCCGTTTGTCGCACTTAATCTCCGTCGAGCATGTCGGCCCCAGCCACACTGACGAATCGTTTCGCCTGCAGCGGCGGACCGGGCCCATTCCCCTGGATGATTTTCACCGCGATGTTCCGGAGGAGAGTCGCAATGTCTGCCATAACA
>CAMFLN010000159.1 GCA_945957305.1 uncultured Planctomycetaceae bacterium
GTCAGCCCCGCGGTGTTTTGGGCGGTGCTGTTCGGCAAAAGCGGGTTCGCCGACAAATCCTTGACCGCATTGGCGCCCGAATTGGCGACGACGATGGTGTACGTATGCGCCGAGGCCCATGCGCCCACTGTCGGCGTCAGGCGGACGATGTGGTTGATCGGATCGTAGGTGAAGACGTATTGATTTCCGTCGGTCAGCTTGTTGGCCGGGAAATTCAACGGATTTTGTCCCGCGGGCACATCCAGATAGATCGAGAACCCAGCGCTGGTCACAGTCGTGTTGTCAACACCTGACCCGTTGCCGTCATCCAGCGAGACCTGGAAGTTCAACAGCGGAGCGCCACCGTACAGAACCGTGTTGATCGTCGGATCTTGATCGAACGAATTATTGTCCACCGGGTTCAGCATCGAGGCGGTGGGACCGGTGAAATCGCTGCGATCGAGGGCGCCCCGATCGATAAAGACGTTCGAGCCGGTGCCGCCGCTGGATTGCACATTTGGATCCGCGATCCGCAGCTTGCCCGTCTCGTCGATCGACGGGGCAATGATCGGCGAACCGACCACGACGCCATTGATGACGCCGATTCCCAGCGGTGCATTGACGGTGGTCATGGCAGAACGATCGGCCAATGTCTGCAACGAGCTGTCGATGGCCTGGTTCGGCAGGCCCGAGCTGTTCGTTTCCAGCAAGTTGAAGTTATGGTTGGCCGCGTTCACAAAGAGCGGAGCCGTGGCCGTCGGGGTCGCGGCGAAGCTGCCCAGGCCGGTCCCCACGGTGTTTTGGACGTTGCCCTGGAACAGATTCGCTCCCAGCACCGTCGACGCGCTGCTGGAATCGACGAAGACTCCCAGCGACAAGTTCGACAGGATGTTGTTGAGCAACGTGGGGCTGGCGTTTTTCGAAACCGAGATTCCGACGCCACTGCCACCCCCGTAAATCGTGTTGTTGACGATGCGGCCAAACGGCACCACCGACGGCGGCAGCAGTTTGCCGTTGGCATCGACATCCGCGTCGCCGCTGAACGCAATGCCCGCGGTTCCGGCAATATCGATAATGTTGTTTTGAATCACGATCCCCGGCACGAGTCCCAGGCCGAAAGCAAAGTTCTTGCTGCCCGGGAACAAGGGGGACTGTGGAATCGAGGTGGTCACCTGGTTGATGGAATTGTTGACCTGCACCAGGTTGGCCGCGGACTGCTGCTGAGCGTTCGTGGCATCACGCTTCGCCGGCTCGACGTTGATCCCGTAAGAGGCCGAGCTGCGAATGTTGTTATTGGCGATAATCAACACGCCTTGCGAGCGGACGGGGTTGACATCCCCCAGCTCGTCGAACTTTGTAACCGCGACGTTCGAGTTACTGGTGTCGACAACCTGCGCTCCGAACAGATCGAGCCGGTTGCTCGAGGCCACGCCGTTGGGCGGCGAACCGCTGCCGGTCCAGCCTTGGATCGAGGCCGACACGTTGAACGTCTTGCTCGTTTGCGCGTTGATCGACTGCAACATGCGCGTGGCAATCTGCAACGGGCCGTCGGTGGTCAAGAAAGCAATGCCCACATTCCCTGCCGCGGGGGTGCTGCCCGGAGTCAAGAACTCGAAGGTCTTCGAATAGAAGCCGTCCGAGAGCGTGAACGTATCGTGGTTGTTGACCTGCGTCGAAGAGTTGACGAACGTGGCATTGCTGAGATCGACCGTGGGAGTGGCCCCCACCGGCGCGTTGGCGCGTGTGCTGAGGAAAATCCTGCGTCCGGTTGGATCGAGCGAGGCCGTCACCCAGAAGTTGCCGCTGCTTTGCCCGTTGATCGTATCGACGATCGACTGGTTGAGGGTGCGAATCTGTGCATCCGTCATCGGCGCCAGCGAAAGGATATTGACGCCCAACTGGGTGTACGGAATGGGAATGCGCCCGGCGGCATGCGTGCCGTTGGGATAAACATCCGTGGTCAGGTCCGTGAGCACATTGGGGTTCGTCGGCGAAGTATCGAACTCGAAAGTGCGTGAATGACCCAATCCATCATTGATCGTGAAGAAGTCCGCGCCTGCGAAGTCGATCCCACCGAGCAGGACCCAGGCCGGTAGCGTGAAATCGAGGCCGAAGGCATTGGCGCCCGGCGCGGTCAAACTGTATTGCCGCTCGGAGCGATCGTTGCCGGTCAACAGTTCGTCCTGATTGATCGCGATCGAGCGGGAGATACCGCTCTGGGTCTCGGCATACTGCTGGCCGCGGCGAATGGTCAATTCGTACGGGCCGACGAGCGTTTGCGTGGGAGAACCGGCAACCGGATTCTGCGGCAGCTGGAAGAACGTCGTGTTCGCGGGGATGGGATTTGCAGCGGTCGGCGCAGTGGCCAACGTCGCCGGGTCTTGCGTCACCATCTCGCCGCGGTCGGCCAAACCGACGATGATATCGTCGATTGCGAAACCGTGATGGTTATTATTGCCCGTGCCCGCCACGAAGCTGATCTTCAGCTTGATACTGGCCGCACCAGCGAATTGCGACAGGTCGACGCGGGCTTGCCGCCAGGTGTCGATGATATCGGTCTTGGTCGGATCGTCCGGGAATTTCAACGGTGCGTTGAAGAGGAACTGCGTTCCCTGCTTGTTGTTGCCCGAGCCGGTATTGGACAGCACTGACTGGTACAGCGCCATGTCGCTCGACTGGTTGCTGGCAACGACCTTCCAGGTCACGCCGCCGTCGGTCGATACCGAAACCTTCGCGGCATCGTCGCCCGAGTTGGCCGAGGCATTCCAACCTGCGTCCAGTAAGTAGTTGAAGTACAACGTCGGCAGATCGTTGGCCGAGTAACCGGAGAGGCTGAACGAATTGGTTATCAAGTCGCCATGGGCGCCACCGGGGACGTTGTAGTTGTTCCCTTCGATCGTATTGGCCGCGAGCTCAGGGTTGGTGGACAGCACGGGGGGCAAGTTGGTTTCGCCCAGCCCCGTCTGGAAATTGCCTGGCGAATAGGCGGACAGCACTTGCTGCGGGCCGGCGAGCAATTGCCCGTATTGCGAGGACTGGTTACCGATACCAAACGGCGTCCCCTGCGAGTAATTGAGGTAGTGGAACGGCGCCGTGGCCGGGTTGTTGTTCTTGTAGTTTTCGAAACCGAAGTAATAGCTTGCTCCGCCGGCGACGGCTGTGGTGTTGGTGCCCGGCAATATGCCCAGATTGCGGCTGTTATCCGGCGCGGCGTAGGTGCCGTGCCCTGGGTCGATGGCTCCCTGCGTCGTGGGATGCCATAGGTTGTAGTCGACCGTCGAAAAGGCGAGGCCGCGCGAATTCGCCAACCCCGTGCTGACATGGTCGGCTCCGCCCGGGAAAATGGGGAAATTCGTGCCACGGATGGTCGTGATAATGGCTCCCAGGCCATTGTTTGCGTCAGTATCTATGCAATAGATGTCGCCGTTGGTCGTGATCGCGAATAAACAGTCGACGAAGTCGCCGCCGATTCCGTCACCGTTGACGTCGAGGTTTTGCGGAGCGAGCGTCAACCCGGCCCACTGATGCTGCGCACCGGTATTGCCAAAGGTATTGATGCTCGTGACCATGCCGCCGAGGCCGGTACTGCCGTTGTAGTTAATGGAGATGAATTGCCCGCTCGCGGTGACGCCATACATCGAGTCGCCGAGATTGCCCAGCAGGCCAAATCCGCCGAAACCGCCGAGGTCGCTGAACGAAATCGCGACCACACGCGAGTTTCCGCCCGAAGCACCGAACGCGCCGATCAAAGCCAGGTAAGGAGTGCCGCCAAAGGTCGAGCCATTCTGCACGATCACGCTCAGCTTGTAATTCAGGTTGGTGCCGTTTTGAATCACCTGAATGGCATTCTCGACGTGAGTGGCCACTGTCGAGCCCGAGTCCGTGGAAGTGAATGTCACGGCCACGTGACCGTTGCCGAGGATCGTACCGTCGGTAACGCCGGAGCTGGCCGGCACGAAATCGAAGGTGATCGTCTTCGAGATATCCGACACCGAGAAGAACTGGTTGGCCTGGATTTGATCGCCAGACGGGATTTCCAGCACCGAGCCCGGGCGATTGACCATCGCCAGGCCGGTCACACGCCCCACGTCCCCCAGCGTGTTCATATACAGCGAACCGTCGCCGGGGACGATCCAGCCGTCGAGATTTCCTTCGACCGGTCCCCAGATTTGATCACCTTGAATCGCCGCGTTGCCGTTCGACGGATTCATGATGAACAGGTGGGAATGACCTCCGGTATCGGTGACCGAGGCATAGGCAATGTAGTGGTCTTGGTTGTTGTCGATGCGCGTCCGCAGGCCGATATCCTGGAAGGTGATCGCGGCAATGTTGTGCGTCGTGACATTGTCCGGAGGAAAGGTCGGCGGATTCGGCAGCGGATCGGGAGTCGGCGGAATCCCATCGTCGCCCACGACGTATTGCTGACCATTCGTCGGATCAATCGCGTACAGCGTTCCACCGTTGGAACTACCTGGCTTCGGCTGATCTCCATAGAGAATGCCATCGCTGCGCATCGCGATCGTGGTAGTAATCGTGTTTGTGCCGGGGTGGACCAATGGTCCGATCGTGCTGCGGACCGCACCAGTGGCGGCATTGACCAGGTACAAGTTCGAAGGAGCACCGCCCGAGGGAAATGCATCCACAAACAAGGGCACGTCGGCCAGCGCGTAGGGCGTAATATTCGCACTGAGGGCGTTGATAATCGTGCCCGGCTGGTTCGTGTTCGGATTGCTGGTCAACGTATTGGCAATCGGCAGGATCGATGTCGTGGTGGGCTTTACGGTCGACAAATCCGAAGTCGTATAGCCGCCGGTCGGATTCAGCGGCAATGCTCCCAAGCCTGCGGTCCCGTCGGGAACCGTCGGATCCATATGATCCTCGACAATGCGGACCACGCTGTTAACCGGTTCCATCCGCTCGAGCGACAGGGCCAAGGGGACCGTGGGCAAGGCCGGGTTCGCGAGAGCCTCGGGACTGTTTGCGGCCGGCAGGAAGGTTTGCGAAAGGTTCGTCGGCAACATCGCGTCCGAACTGATCGCCACGTAGTACGTTTTGCTCGCACCGACGGGCAATTGCACGCTGCCCAGGAACGGGTCAAGCGGGCTGCTCGAGCCGGTCGACAGGTTCGACTGGGCTGTTGAGGTCGGGGTGGGCCGGTCGCCGACGACATTTGAATTGCGCGAGATGTAAATCAAATTCCCGAGCGTGTCGAAGACCGACAACGTCAAGTCAGGGCGAGCCGTGCCGCCGGCGTAGTCGATATCAAAGATCGTCGACCAGCTCTTGTTGGCGTCATTGCCGCCGAGGATCGTTTCCACGTCGTTGTAATTCAGCGTGAACTTGTACCACTGCACTTGAGAAGCGTTCACCAACTGGCTCGAAACACTGATCAAGCTCTGATCGCTCTTGAGCAGATTCCCCAAGTCCTGGGCGCCGTCGAACGTCGAATTCGAGATGCCGCCCGTAGCGAACAAGGCCGGGTCGAAGACCTGCGCTGATGTGCTGGTCAACGGAGAACTGTTCGGCAGCCCCTGGACGTTGATCGCCGTCGTGGCATTGCGAATGTCGGCGAACTGAATCGTGGAGCCAGGAACCTCGGGCTGCTCTTGCAAGCGGACCTGCAATTGATACTGGCCGCTGGTCGCGTGACTCTTGCTACTGACGCGCAGGTAATAGGTGTAATTCTGTCCCGAGGTGCCAGGCAGCACGACCCGCATGCCGGCATCCTTGAGATTCGTGCTGTACAGATCGGCGTTGACGCCATTGGGGTCGGCATTGTCTTGTATGCCCCCGGAGTACGCGCCGAGCGTCAAAGGCTTGATGATCGTCGTCTTGCCGGCGTTCTCGCTGGCCAACAAGGCGGGATTCATGATCTCGGCGGCAGCGTTGTCGCTGGTGGCCAAGACCACCCCGTTGCTATCGATCAGTTCCAGAACCGTATCCAAGGCGGGACTGGTATTGCTGATCTGCAACCAGACCTGGGTACCGGCATTCCCCTTGAAAGCATAGACATCTTGATCCGAGGAATTGTCGTAACTGATCGAACCATGCACTTCGAAGCCAAGACGCAGGTTCTCGTCCCCATTCAGCAAGTCAGGCGCGATCGAACCCAAGGGCTGCGATTTGAAAGGCGTGCCATTGCTATCGCCGGTCGAACCCGTGTAGGAACTTTCCAGCTCATTGACCAGTGCCACGTTACGGTCACTGGCGTATTGGGTCAGCGTGATGCCCTTCCAAGCTCCCGATGCCGCGACGTTGGACGTATTCCTACCCATCAACTCCATCGCGCGGATGTCAGCCTGCGTGATGTTTCCACCATTGAAGATCACCGGATCCATGATTCCGATCGGGGTCGCCGAAGGAATGTCGGCGCGGAAGAGCCAGTGCGAGGCCTGGTAATCCGTGCCGGTCGACAACGGAATATCGCCCGGCGTTGACCCGGGAACCATCAGCGCCGCATTGTTGAATTGCCCGCCGTCGTAAAACACCTGGGTGCCGGGGGCCGACGCCTGCAGGATGCGGGGGGTATTTGTAAAGTCCGTGGCACCGGTTCCCGGCCCGACGCGGAACATGTCGAGCGGCTGCAGGTTGATCGTCTTGATGCCTGGCACCACCGAATCATCGATCGCACTGCTGAAGCCCAGGGCATGTCCAAGTTCGTGAATGCCCACAGCGACAAAATCAACCTGACTGTTGGAAATCCCATCGGCTCGGTTGTAATCGAACGGGAAATCGAGGCTGAATTGCATGGTGCCGTCGATCAGCGTGCTACCGTCGACCGTGGATACCTGCTTGGGCAACAGCGACGAATTGAATCCCAGCGCTTTCGCTTCGGCCCGCGCCACGGACCTGGTGGACGACACG
>CAMFLN010000160.1 GCA_945957305.1 uncultured Planctomycetaceae bacterium
CTCCCACACCGTGCGCATGGCACGCATCGTGGCAGCATCATCGACCGTGAGGATCTCGTCGACGCTGTTTTGAATCACGGCGAAGGTCAGCTCGCCGAGCGAAGTGCGCAGGCCATCGGCAACGGTTTGCGGATTCTCGGCCGGCACGATGTGGCCAGCCGCGAGCGAGCGCTGCGCGTCGTCGGCTCCTGCCGGCTCGGCGCCGATGACCAATGCCGTCGGTCGCTGTGTGCGGACGACGATCGCCGTGCCGCTGAGCAAGCCGCCGCCTCCGACCGGCGCCATCACGACGTCCAATTCAGGAATCTCGCACAGCAGCTCGAGCGCCGCCGTGCCTTGCCCAGCAATGATCCGCGCATCGTTGTAGGGGTGAATGAAGACCGCGCCGGTGCGGCGCACCACTTCGTCGGCTGCGGCCTCGCGGGCGGCCACGGTCGGCGCGCACTCGACGATTTCAGCTCCATAGCCCGCCACGGCGGCCCGCTTCACGGCCGGGGCGCTGGTCGGCATGACGATCGTCGCCGCGATGCCACGCATCCGCGCCGCGAGCGCCAGGGCCTGGGCATGATTGCCCGAGGAGTGGGTCACCACGCCGCGCCGCGCTTCCTCGTCCGACAGCGACAGCACGGCATTGGTTGCGCCACGAAACTTGAAGGCGCCGACCTTTTGAAAATTCTCGCACTTGAAAAAGACCTTGGCGCCGGTGGTCGTGTCGAAATAGTGCGAACGGAGCACCGGGGTCTGATGCGCTAGGCCAACCAGCCGGGCCGCGGCCTGGCGAACGTCGGCCATCTCGGGAGTGGACGGCTGCCCCATCGCTGGTCACTCCTCGCCAATGTTAACGCGAACGGTCAGAATTACGGCACGCGGACCTGGATTTCGTCACCGACGACGCGCACTTCGAAACGGTCGATCTTCACCTTCGGATTATCGCACCACACGCCGCTTTCGACGTTGAAACGCCAGGCATGCCAAGGGCAAGTGACGACTCCTTGATGCACCTGGCCGGCCCCCAGCGAAGCGCCCATGTGAGGGCAGAGATCGTCGATCGCGTGATAGCCGTCACCCGAGTTGAAGACCGCTACCAGCCGGCCGTTGACGGTAAAAGTATCGCCGCGCCCGGCGGGGATCGAGCCAACCTTGGCAACAGTGACGAAATCGGACATCGTGGCATCTCGGGTCGAATTAGAGGGCAGCGCGAGAAAGCATTTCCCAAGCGGCCGAGAGAAGTTTATTCTAGCCGTGCTGCACGGAATAGGGGCCGTCCGTGGTCGATCCGCATTCACCGAGCTTAACGAACGCAACATGAGAACCAACATCGTCAAACGTAAACTCCGCGAGGGGAAGCCGTCGTACGGCACCTGGCTTTCGATGGGCGATCTGTTCGCCACGCGGATCATTGCCCGGCTGGGCTTCGACTGGCTGACGCTCGATCTGGAGCATTCGCCGATCGACTGGTCGCAAGCGGCCATGATCTTTGCCGCCATTGCCGATGCCGGTTGCATTCCGCTGGCCCGGGTCCCCAAGGGAAACCACGACTACATCAAGCGCGTGCTCGATGGCGGGGCCTGGGGGATCGTGGTGCCGATGGTCGACACGGTCGAGCAGGCGCAGATCGCGATCCGCGCGGCCAAGTATCCACCGGTCGGCAATCGCAGCCTGGGGGGCGGCATGCACAACTTGAACTTCGACGCCTCGGTCGGCGAGTACTTTGCCCGGGCGAATGACGAAATCTTGGTCATCTTGCAAACCGAAAGCCCGACGGGCGTGAAGAACGCCGAAGAGATTTATTCGCTGCCGGGGGTCGACGGCATTTTTGTCGGCCCGGTCGACTTGCGGGCGAACATGCGCTCGCCCGACGGCAAAGAAGCCAGCGACCAGGAGTTCGAAGACATGCTGCAGCGCGTCGTGGACATCGGCAAGAAGACCGGCACGCCAACCGGCATGCACACGATGGAGATCGACGCGGCGCTCGCTCGCGCGAAGCAGGGGATGCAGTTCATCGCCATCGGCAGCGAGCTACGGATGATGACACAACGCGCGCAGGAAATCGTGCGCGCCGTCAACCCCGAGGCGGGCGAGAAGAACCTGGCGCGCTATTAGTGCACCAGTCCTTCGCTGTGATGATTTTTTCGCTATCGACAGATAAGCATGCAGAAGAATGAATCGCGAAAACACGAAAACACGAAAACACGAAAATGCGATAAGGAGCGGAGGAAGTGAGTCTGCGAGCCTGCGGAGAATCTGAAGGATGGACAATTAGATCTCAAGCACAGAGTCTCCACTTTTTTACGGGTTTTTCGTGCTTTCGCGTTTTCGTGATTCATTCTTCTTGCTTACTCCATTGTGGCATCGACTTCCGCCCATGAGCGTCTACGTACTGGCGACTCTCGATACCAAGGGGCGCGAAGCAGAGTTCTTGCGCCAGCGGTTGCGACAGTGTGGGGCGCAGGTCACGCTGGTCGACACCGGGGCTCTCGGCGCCGCGTCAAGTGTGGCGGATATCTCGCGCGAAGAATTCTTTAGCGCAGGCGGTTATGCGCTCGCCGATCTCGTGGCTGCTGCTGATCGTGGTCGCGCCATCACAGCGGCGGCCGACAGCGCCGAAAAATTAATTCAGCAGCATCACGCCGCGGGACGCGTCTCGGGCGTGCTGGCGTTGGGGGGCTCGGCCGGCAGCACAATCGGTTCGGCCGCCATGCGGTCTCTACCGCTGGGCGTGCCGAAGCTGCTGGTGAGCACGCTGGCTTCGGGGCAGGTGCGGCACTACGTGGGCGACAAAGACATTTTGCTGCTCAATGCCGTGGTCGACATCGCGGGGCTGAATCGGATCAGCCGCACGATTCTCGACGAGGCCGCCCGAGCGATGGCTGGCATGGTTTGTTATCCGGCAGCGCCAGCCGGCAGTGCGGAGAAGCCGCTCGTAGCGGCCACGATGTTTGGCGTTACGACCCCCTGCGTCGAGCGCGCCCGGCAGACGCTGGAGAAGGCCGGCTACGAAGTGCTCGTCTTTCATGCGACCGGCAGTGGCGGGCAGGCGATGGAATCGCTTATCGCCGACGGCCTGATCGCCGGAGTGCTCGACATCACGACGACTGAGCTGGCCGATGATCTGGTGGGCGGGATGCTTACCGCCGGGCCCGATCGATTGACCGCGGCCGGGCGTGCCGGCATCCCGCAGGTTGTCTCGGTCGGTGCGACCGACATGGTGAACTTTCACGCGCGCGAGACCGTGCCGCAGCGTTTTGCCGAGCGGACGTTCTATCAACACAACTCCAACGTCACGCTGATGCGCACCACGGTGGAAGACAACGCCCGGATCGGCGCGGACATCGGGCGAAAAGTCGCGGCCGCGCGCGGAGCGACGGTTGTCATGCTGCCCGAGCGCGGCGTCTCGGCGATTGATCGTGCGGGACAGCCCTTTGACGACCCGGCGGCGCGGCAGGCATTGTTCGATGAGTTGCGCCGTAATGCAGGGGGGACCGAGGTCGTCTCGCTAGACCTGCACATCAACGACGCGCAGTTCGCCGACGCGGCGGCGGCGCGTTTGATCGCCATGCTCCGTGCGGGAGCAGTGGGCAGCGGGCAGGGAATAGTCGGCGGAGGGCAGCGGGCAGAGGGCAGTTAAAACAGGGTGCCAGACGTACTCTCGTCGCGTCTGGACAAGTTGGTTGAAGCGCACCACATTGGACCGAAACCAAATAACTTAAGATTGTCGTGTCGCGTGCCGCTGGCGCTACGTAACACAGTCCTTTAGCGTGTGCTTCGCAAGAGCCACGGTCGATCTCGGCAAAGGATCTCCAATGGCTCTGTTCTCGCGGGAAAAAATACTAACGGGCTTGCGGGCCAAAGTTGCCGCCGGGCAGCCGATTATCGGTGGCGGGGCGGGCACGGGGCTCAGCGCCAAGCTTTCCGAAGCCGGCGGCATCGACCTCTTAGTGATTTACAACTCGGGCCGCTTTCGCATGGCGGGGCGTGGCTCGCTGTCGGGGCTCATGCCCTATGGCGATGCCAACGGCATCGTGATGGAAATGGCCCGCGAGGTGTTGCCGATCGTTACTCATACGCCGGTGCTGGCCGGTGTCTGTGGCACTGATCCCTTCCGCGTGATGAAACTGTTTCTGCGTGAGGTCGATCGCGCCGGCTTCTCGGGCGTCCAGAATTTTCCGACGGTCGGACTGATCGATGGTACGTTCCGCGCGAACCTCGAAGAGACCGGCATGGGCTTTGGTCTCGAAGTCGACATGATCCGCGAAGCCTGCGCGATCGGGTTGCTCACGACGCCATATGCTTTCAATCCGGACGAGGCCGCAGCGCTGGCCAAGGCGGGGGCCGACATTCTGATTCCGCACATGGGGCTTACGACCAAAGGCTCGATCGGCGCCCAGACGGCCTTGACCCTCGAGGAGTCGGTCACAAGTGTCCAGGCCATGCATGATGCGGCCAAGCGGGTCAAGCCCGACATCCTGGTACTGTGCCACGGCGGACCGATCGCCGAGCCGGCCGATGCACAATACGTGCTCGACCGTACCGAGGGAGTGGTCGGTTTTTACGGCGCCAGCTCGATGGAACGACTGCCGGTCGAGCCAGCCATCACCGACCGGGTGCGGGAATTTACGCAATTGAAATTCCGCGCCGCGAAGTGACACACAACTCTCGGGCGACGGTCACGTAGGCCGCCGTACGCCAAGGCTCTGGACCGATCGGGTAGAATGTCCTGCCGCGGCATGTGCATCTCGCGACATTGCGCGGCACGGGGGACGCTCGCCAGCGACGTATTCGGTGGGCGCCTACGGCTACCGGCTAAACGGGATGCGACTATCGGCTAGACATGTTGCGGCCGCCGGGTCAATTGGTTGCCATGCGGCAACTCGCACCAGCGACGTTACAACGCTCACTTCCTAGGAACCATCATGGCTACCGCCTTTGAACTAACGCAGGGGACCTGGCAGGATCGCCTCAACTATGTCGTGGCGATGATGCAAGAGATGAGCCAGGAACAGGACCCGCAAAAAATGGTCCAGGCCTATGCCACGCGCGTGCGCAAGTTGCTGCCGGGCGATCGCTGGCTGGCGATCAGTCGCCGGGGGCTCGAGCCGCCGCACTCCCGCATTACACGCTCGACGCTGTTCAAGCAGGCGATCAACCCTTGGAAAGAGGCTCACAAGCTGCCGGTGTATGACCGAGGATTGCTCCAGGAACTGCTGTACGCCGGACAGCCGCAAATCATCAATGGCTTGAATGTCGCTGACGACGATCCGGCCGCTGAACATCTTGCCGGGCTGGAGTCATTGCTGGTGGTTCCGCACTTCGAAGGGGGCAAAGTGCTGAACATGGTAATCACCGGCAGCAGTCAGCCGGACGCGTTCGAGCATGAACGTCTGCCGGAGATGTTCTGGCTCAGCAACCTGTTTGGCCGCGCGACGCAAAACCTGGTGTTATCGGAGCAGGTGCAGTCGGCTTACGCCGCGGTGGATCACGAATTGCGCATCGTGGCCGATATTCAGCGCTCGCTGTTGCCGGCCAGTATGCCCAACGTCCCCTCGCTGGATTTCGCCGTCGACTATCAAACGTCGCGTCGCGCCGGCGGAGATTATTACGACTTCTTTGAAATTCCTGGCGGCAAGCTGGGTATCTTTTTGGCCGACGCCAGCGGGCACGGCACCCCGGCCACGGTGATGATGGCCATCACGCACAGCATCGCGCATTCGTATCCCGCGTCACCATCGCCACCGGGGCGGATGCTTGAGTATCTCAACCGCCGGCTCACCTGCCGGTATACCAGCAACAACGATTCGTTCGTCACGGCGTTCTATGGCGTCTATGACCCGGCGACGCATGAAATGCAATTTTCGCTCGCGGGGCATAATCCACCGCGTTGGCGCCGCGCCGATGGAACGATCGTAGCGCTGGGCGAAGAAGCCGGCCTTCCCTTGGGCATTCGCGGCGGAGAGTGTTACCCCGAAATGTCCTGCAAACTATCACCGGGCGATACGCTGCTGTTCTATACCGACGGCATCACCGAGGCCGCGAACGCGGCGCATCAACAATTCGGTGTTGCCGGACTCGACCGGGTGCTGTCCGGCGGGCACCGTTCGGCGGATGACGTGTTAACCGCGCTGCAAGTGGCCGTGCAGCAATTCACCGGGGACGCGGCGCCGGATGATGACCGCACGGTTCTGGCCGTGCGGGTGACGGAATGATCGCGCCAAAACATGGTGAAGCGAGACGATCGAGGGCGTAGCCGCGAACACACTTGAGGCCAAATTACGCCTGCAATAGGCAAAGCTGCTGATAGAAAAGTTGAGTCCGTTTATTTAGGGTGCCATTGACACATTGTGCAGGCGTGCCTTCAAGCCGTGATTTAACTGTTTTTGCGGATTTAAGTCAGGCCAGAAACGGCCTTATCACACCGTTTCTAAGGGTCGTTATAGGGGCGGCCTGTCGAGGCGACGGTCATGATCGCGTACTCAGGTAGATGTAACAATTGACGGTACCGCACGATTCTCCCCATAAAGCGATAGATGGATTGTGTGATTTCATTATCGAGTAGAAATAAGAATTGCAAAGATTGCAGATAACGAAACAGCAAACGTCCAGGCGCATATGCAGAAGCGCCGACGATACCTTAGGCCTTCTGCAGTTAGTTTTTGCGGCTGGAACACCAGATTCTCGTTGCGCTCGCCGGGATCTCGTTCATATTCCACGCCTACGTTTCTGTGTCGCGTAGTTTTCAGCAAGTAGAACGACATGGCCATCCAGCTAGTTATCGATATAGCGCCAAGGGTACAAATAACAACTTGCTTGAAAGGCATTATAGATGTTCTCATCAGAAG
>CAMFLN010000161.1 GCA_945957305.1 uncultured Planctomycetaceae bacterium
GGATCAGGCTGCGCGGATCGCAAATGTTGTGCAGCGTCTCGTGATCTACCCTTGCAGATTTACCTGCCACGACACGCCGAAGCGATCGTTGACCCAGGTGAATTTACGGCTGAAGCCGTAGCTGGCCGGGGGCATCAGCACGCCGCCATCGGCCGAGAGCGCGGCGAACGCCTGGTCCAGTTCGGCCTCGCTCTCGCATTCGACGAACAGCGAGACAGACGGCGTGAAGGTGAAGGCGTGCTTGACCGGGCTGTCGATGCACATCACCTGCTGGCCGGCGATCGTGAAATCAGCCCGCTTGATCGAGCCCGCTGCGCCATGCTCGCCGGGGGCGTAGCGCAGGACTTCTCTGATGGCGGATCGCGGAAACAGTCCGACGTAAAAGTTCATCGCCTCTTCGGCGACGCCTTCAAACATCAGAAACGGAGTCACCGAGTGTGCCACGCAAAACCTCCGGGCGCAATAAGCCTTATCACAAAGCCGAAGAGGACGATAGAAACTGTTGGAACGACACGCCAAGGCACGATTCGCTGGGTGGCACACGGCCTGATGTTCATTCGATCCGTTGTGGCCGTTGTGTCGTCGTGGTAATTCCAGAGACTTAATGACCACAACGGCACAACGAGCACGACGGAAATGTTAGACGAGGACTGAGATAGCCCAGCACTCGCTGCATACCGTGAGAAACTTTCATGGGCGCATTATAGCGCAACCACAAACTTACTGCAGGCTCTTTTGCATCCTGTCCAACATCCCCTCGACCTCGGCACGCGGCGGCCAGTTCGGCGGGGCAGTTTCAAGTGCTCGCCGGAGGTCGGCCATGGTGGCTTTCGTGTCGCGGTTTGCTCCCGGCAATAGAGCCCGCAACAACAAGGCGTCGTAACACTCGGGATCGGCCTGCAAGACAGCCTCGAGGTCTTGCCGCGCGCTTTCGATATCGCCCAGGCGCATGCTCGCCACGGCGCGTTGCACGTGCGGCGTGGTCCAGCGAGCTTCCAGGCGAATGGCTTCGCTAAACTCCTCGCGAGCCTCCTTCGCGCGGCCGACACTTAAGAGTTCATTACCGCGACGAAAGTGCTCCGGGGCGAACACCCAATCGGGCGGCGTTTGGTAGTAAGCGATTTCGGTCGGCAGTGAATGCACCGGAAAGGTGCGCGACCAGACGACATGACTGGCCGGCAACAATAAGTTGGCCGCCAAGAGCGCGCCCAAAACGAACCGCGCACGTGGACCAGTACGCTGGGCGAGAAACCAAATACCCAACAGCGCCAGTGGCGCAAGCACCATCAGCGTGCGCGACATATCGGCCACGATCACCAGGCTGGCGACCGCCGTACTCACCGTGACGACGGCCAAGAGCGCCCCGAACCGCGGTCCTTGGGTCATCCACACCGCCGCCACTCCCAGGCCGATCGCGAACCACGCCACGCGAAAGCCAGACCATAAGCCGGCCAGATAAGTGCTGAAGTCAACATGCTGCGCTTCCTGCAAATGGAAGTTGACATGCCGCACCGCCTCAGGGTCGCCCGACCACCACTCGGCAGCACGCAACAACACATACAGCCCGCCGACCACGCCGGGAATCAAGACATCCTGCCAGCGGTTTCGCGCGTCGTCGGCGGGCGCGAGTGCCGCCTTGGTCACCATCAACAGCGGTAACGCAAAAATGAAACGCTCGTCGATCCACGGCGTCAAGGCGCAGGCCGAGAGCGACACCGCACGGCTGGGAACAAATGTGTACAGCAGCATTCCCAGCACCAGCCACGAATCGAAGTACGCCAGCCAGCCGGTGGAGACGAAGAACCACGGCAGCGCCGCGAAAATCGCCGTCGCCAGCCAGGCAGAAAGCCAGCTCTGCAACCGCTGGTACGAGAGCCACGCGACCAGCCACAAACAGAGCACGCAGCCCACGTGGGGTAGCGCCAGATACATGGCTGCCGGCATCCGCGCCAGATGGCAGAGGACGGGAAACAGCAAGCGCCACTTGATGCCGTAATGCACCGGATGCGGAATGGGAGCCGCTGGATCGTCGAGCTGAAGCAGCGCAAAACGCGCGCGCTCGAACTCGGGTGTCGTCGGCTGCAACTCTGGGAACTTCAGGCCCTGCCAGTTGGTGAAGCAGGGACTGAAAAATAGTAGTACCAGCGCGCCCGCCGAGAGTGCCAGCGCGAGACAACGCGCAGCGTTGCTGATTGCGCCCGCAGGCGCGCCCCTTTTTTTCGCGACCATTGCTGCCTTCTTAACTCTGTTCCAAGCGCAGCAAATCGTAGCACGCGATGAGCAAATAAATAGTGGGGCATAGCTAATCAATAACGCGCTCATTGTTTACTAATGTTTGCGAGCATCGAAAAGCAGTCCCAATCGGGGGCGTCCACTACGCGAGGTGGGGAATTTTTCCGGCAAGAGAAGCGCACGAACGATCGCTCGCCTGCCTCCGCATGCGAAAAATTGTCAGGCGCACTGTTCGACGATGTCGCGCAAGAAGATCGCGCGCTCAGCCCGCCAAGAGTGCCCGTATGATTCGACCGAATGCAGCAGCAACAACGATCGCAGGGTGGATCTTGGCGCGAGCAAGTATTCGTCGCCTTGCGCGAGCGCGCGAGAAGATCGCGCTTACGAGGCGCTCTCGCGACCAACCGCTTCTCGCAAACGATCGCGAATCCATTTGGTGAGGATCACACCCGAGCGCTGGGCCGCGTGCTGAATCTGCTCCATCTCGACACGCGAGAGGCGCAGATCAACACGCTCGGGCAGAAACTCTTCGGTTTCCTTGCTGCCGATGCCGACGAGTGGGCCCACTCCGTGAAACACCAGTCCCGATCCGCCGGTCATGCCCGGCTGACTCTTCATGCAGGTCATCGTGCCTGAGCGACCGTCTTTTAGTTCAAGACGGCAATCACCCGCGATCACGGCCATGGTCTGTGGCGAGGTGAACCCCGCTTTCCAGGGAACAGGTCCGGCCTTGGCCGAATCGTCTTCGACCCAAATATTCCCCTCGAAGATGACCGACACGCCGTGCAGAATGCGTCCGCTTGCGAAATTAGAAGCCATGCGACGCATTCCTGTGAGGTTTAACAGAATCGTTGTATTAACGGCGCGCGGCAAAACAACAGCCGCGAGCCCTGGCCGGGATGATTGTAACCCGCAGGAGGCGATTCCGAGAGGGGCGCTAAGCCGCCGAACGATCGCGACGATCGAAAATGCCGCTGGCCGGGAGGAGTGGTTCTATTTTCGCCAGGGTACGCGCCGTAGCCCCCAGCTGACTCGCCACGAGCTGGCGCGCGTGCCGACCCAGCTGATTGGCAAACTCGTGATCGGTGAGGCAACGTTGGACGAATGCCGTCAGCTCAGCGCCGTCGTTCACCACAACCGCCGCTTCCGCGCCCAGCAGTTGCGCCACAATGTCGCGAAAATTGCGCGTATTAGGCCCGAACGACACCGCGGCACCGTAGGCCGCCGGCTCGATCATGTTCTGTCCACCACGCTTGTGCAGGCTGCCGCCGACGAATGCGATGTGGGCCGTCCCCCACCACGCCCCTAGCTCGCCCACCGTATCGACCAGCAGAACGCGAGCCTCGGGCAGTAGTCCGTCGGCCGCGATCCGACTGCGGCGCTGCCAGGGAAGCCCTGCGGCATCGAGCATTTCCGCCACTTCGTTGAATCGTTCGGGATGGCGCGGCACAAGGATCAATCGCAGATCCGCAAATCTTGTTCGCAAAGATTGAAACGTGGCCAGCGCCAGCGCTTCTTCCGGCTGTTGCGTGCTGCCAGCGAGAAAGACGACATCTCGTTGAGCGATGCCCGCGAGCTGCGCCAATTTGATCGTGGCCGCGTTCGCCCGATCGGTCTGCGCGCCGTCGAACTTCAGAGAACCGGTAACGTGCACCGCCGTCGAGCGCGCGCCCAGGGCCAGAAAACGCTCGGCGTATTCCTCATTTTGCACCGCGATCAGGTCAATCTGCTGCCACAGCGGTTGCAGCAACCAGCGCACGCGCTGGTATCCCTGAAAGCTGTGTTCACTCAGCCGACCATTGATAATGGCGACGCGGGCGCCATGCTCGCGCGCGGCGCGAATCAGATTCGGCCACAGTTCGAGTTCAGCCAGCACCAGGCAATCGGGGCGCACGCGCCGCATGGCCGTGCGCACCGCCCAGCTGAAATCGAGCGGACAATAGAACACCGTGTGATCGGAATATTTTTTCCTGGCCAACGTGTAGCCGGTGAGGCTGGTGGTCGAGATCACGCACTCCCACACGGGATGGCGACGATGAATCTCGGCCAAGAGCGGAGCAAGCAGGTTGACTTCGCCGACGCTCACGGCGTGCAACCACACGCAGTTGCGATTGCCTGCACGCTTCGGCACGAGCCCCAGGAACTTGGCCCCCAGCCCCGTGCGGTATTTGCCGCGGCGCACGGCTTGGTAGGCCAACCACGGCGAGCCGACGATGACCAGCGCCAAGTAGCAGAGATTCAGTAGGTACGGCACGGGGATTCCTTTCCCGCGGAAGCTCGACGGCTAACGACCGTTTTTGTGCATGCAGCAGTTTTTGAACTTCTTGCCGCTGCCACAGGGGCAAGGATCATTGCGGCCAACGTGCTCGCCCCGATTGCGGATGGGCTCGATCTTGGCGGGCTGATCCGAATTGTCGAGCGCCGTCTGCTGATCGCCGCTCATGGTCGCCGTGCTGGCCGGAGCCGACTCGTGCGTGGCCTGGCTCTCGGTCCAGGTCGAGCCGACAAAACCCTCGTCGAGCTCTTCCATGCGGAAGATCATGTCCGTTACGCGTTCGCCCAACGAGCTCCACATGTTTTCGAATATCCGCATGCCCTCGCGTTTGTACTCGACTTTGGGATCGACCTGGGCATAGCCGCGCAGACCCACGCTCGAGCGGAGGTGATCCATCGCCAACAGGTGGTCTTTCCACATCGTGTCCAGCACGTACAGGACGACGTCGCGCTCCAAGCGGCGGATTTCGGGGCGATAACGATCCTCGACCGCCCCGCTGAGCTTCTTTTCCAATGCTTCCCGGTCGAGTTCGGCGATCGCCTCGGGCGTAATCTCGTACTCCATCCGCTCGCGCAGCCAGGCGGTGAGCGAGCTCATCGCTCCGTTGCCCCCGGTGACAGCGCGCACCGTGGCCTGCGAATTCTCTCCCTCGCCAAAAAGCTGTACGACTTGCTGATGCGCTTCCTCCAGAGTGCGATCGGCCTGCGCCAGCGCCTGCTTGCTGTATTCGACCAGCATGGCCTGCACTTCTTCGCGTTGCATGTTGCGCAGATCGTCGACATCAAGGTCGACCTGAAAGCGCTGTCGTGCCCAGGCAACCAGCTGGTCGCGATCGTAACGCTTTTGTCCCTGAGCATCGCGGGCCGTGAAGTGTGCAAGTGCGGCGCGGACCGGAAACTCGGCTTCCTTCTGATCGTAGGCGGCACTGGCCCGCTCGCGGACCAGTTGGATGAACGCGCGGGGATCGAGCCCCTTGACCTCGTCGGGATTGATTTGCAGGCCAAACTTGAATTGCACCCAACCGCAGGCGCTGCGGATGCCGAAACCTTCCTCCAGCACTTTCGCGGCTGGCGTCAGGTCGACCTTGTCGATCGCCTCGCGCGCTTGCTCGAGTAGAGATTCGCTGAGGGCGTCGCGGCCGAGCTTTTTCAAATCACGGTCGCGAAGGTTCAAGTTCCAACGGGTGTTGACGAGCTTGGCCAGCGCCTCCCAGTTCCATTCGGATTGCTCAGCGTCCTCAGGAAGGTTTTCCTCAATGGCGTCGAGGATTTGTCCTTCGGCCTGGCGCGCGGCGTCTTCCTTGGCGCGGGCCTCGGCCGAGGGGAAATCGAGGCCGCGGAAATCGCGCGGATCAAGCTCGATTCCCAATTGGCCGCCGACGGACTTGGCAAACGTCGTGGCGCTGTAGTCCTTGTCGAGAAAATCCTGCAAATAGACGTCGATCTGGCGATCGATCATCTCGATGATCTTGTGTTTGCAGTTAGCGCCTTCGAGCACTTCCTGGCGGAAGCCGTAAACGCGTTTCCGTTGCTCGTCCATGACTTCGTCGTATTCGAGCAAGTTCTTGCGGATATCGAAGTTGCGTTCTTCGACTTTCTTTTGCGCCCCTTCGATGCGGCGGCTCACCATGCGGCTTTCGATCGCCTCGCCATCCTGCATGCCCAGCCGGGTGAGCATGTTCTTCACCCATTCGCCAGCGAAGATGCGCATCAAGTCGTCTTCGAGCGAGAGGAAGAAGCGGCTGCTGCCCGGATCTCCCTGGCGACCGCAACGGCCGCGTAATTGCAGATCGATGCGGCGTGCTTCGTGACGTTCGGTGCCGACGATGTGCAGGCCGCCGAGCGTTTTGACCTGCACCCCTTCGGTCTTCATCTTTTCGCGCTGCTCGATTTCCTGGACCAGCTTGTTCCACTCCTCTTGCGGCACGTCCAGGCGCGTTTCGTATTTGTCTTGCAGCTGGGCCCAGGCCATGGTGTCGGGATTGCCGCCGAGGATGATGTCGGTACCGCGGCCCGCCATGTTCGTGGCGATGGTCACGGCTCCCAGGCGGCCGGCCTGGGCGACGATCTCGGCCTCGCGCTGGTGGTGCTTGGCGTTGAGCACTTCATGCTTGATGCCGCGGCGATTGAGCATCGCGCTGAGCCGCTCGCTCTTCTCGATCGACACCGTGCCGACCAGGATCGGCCGGCCACGGCGATAGAGGGCCACGATGTCGCTTTTGGCAATGTTTTCCCGGTCGCGGCGATCCTTGGCTTCGAACTCGATCCGATCGTCCTGTTCCTTGACGACGGTGCCAACTTTTTGCGTGCGATCCTTGAGTTCGACCAC
>CAMFLN010000162.1 GCA_945957305.1 uncultured Planctomycetaceae bacterium
GGCCGGTACATAGGGCGGCGCCCCCTCGCGGCGTTCGGCAACTCGGACGCCGACCTGCCGATGCTCGAGTGGACCACCGCGGCGGAGGGACCGCGCCTGGGAATGCTCGTCCATCACACCGACGGCGAGCGCGAATACGCCTACGACCGGCAATCGCACGTCGGACGACTCGACCGAGGACTCGACGAGGCGGCACGGCACGATTGGCTCCTCATCGACATGCGCCGCGACTGGAAGAGAGTTTTCGCGGATTGAGCGAAACGACCTCGGCGGTTGCGTGGAATATACGCCACCATCTTGGCTGCGCGATGCGAGAGACACATCCGCGCCGCGCAGCAAGCTTGCCGACGCGGAGCCACGATTGGCTCCACGATCATCGGCCCCCCGCGCGGGGCCGGCGACCTCGGACAAGCGCCTGCTTAGCCGCGGACTTCATGATCCAGAATCATGCCCCGCGACATGTAGAGCCGCAGTAAATTATCCGGCATGTTGTCCAGCGTCCCCTTACGCGCCGCGATTTCCATTTTGGCGCGGAGAAACGCCTTGGCGAACGGCGGCAGTCCGTCGAACCACCGCTTGGCGTCGTAACGAATCAGCCATTCCTGTTGCGCGGGGGGCCAAGTCGAGGTGTAGCGCCGCGTCAAGTCCGTTGGCCCAAAGACCTCTTCGAACTCGATGCGATACTCTTCCAACTGTCGGCGTTTGGCCGGAGTATCAAGATAAAACAACATCTCGGCCAGCGTTTGCGACTCATTATTTTCGGCCGCATCCTGGCCGTCGTTTGACATCCGTGTCAATTTCAGCCCCTTTCCTTCCCCTGCATGAACAAGTTACAAGACGCTCGTTCCGCGCCTGTCTCCCGATTGCTGTTGCGTATTTGCAACCGCGCGAGCGTTCCAATACCACAAGTTGGCTTGTCGCGACAAGACGTGTCGCCCAGCCGGCAGCAGATCGGCGTAAAGCGTCGATAAACAGGCTGCTGTCAGGTCACGCTATCATGCACGGACCGAGCTAGCAGCCGCGTCACTCCTGCGAGTTTGACCTCGACTCGCCGGGAGTCTTGTCCGGGGAATATTGCGACTGTCCCCACGCACGCGCGTTGTGCAGGCGAGAGCCGCCCCGCGGAATCGTGATGGTCTGCCAACGTTCGCCGGCGAGAATCGTGGCCATCATCATGATCTGACCGACGTGATAGCCGCAGTGGGCCAGCGACCGATGAATAGCCAAGGGGACCGAGTGCGGTTCGCCGCGTATCAGGACTGTTTTTTCGAGGTCGGCCGCGGAAAGCGTGGCTAGCGTCTCGAACAGGCAGTGCCACCCGGTTTCCCAATGTTCCAGCAAGGCCGCGCGATCTGGGAACGAATCGATGAATTCCTCGTCTCGATCGCGCCAGGGTTTCTCGCCATCGGTCGTCAGAAAGTCGGTCCAACGCGATCGCAGGTTGCCGGCCACGTGCTTCATGATGACGGCGATACAATTCGTGTTCGCATCCAGAGCCTGGTGCAATTGCGCGTCGGAGAGCTGCGCGACGGCTCGATCGGCCCAGCCTTTATTCGAACGAAAGGCGGCCACCGCGCTTTCAATCACTGTCGCACCGAGAGTATTGTCAGCAGGCGGATTCAAGGCAATTCTCCGGGGAGAGACTTCGCCGGACTATACGTTGCGGCGCGCGACGAGGATCGTCAGATCGTCGCTGGGATTATCACCGACATAATGTGCTTCGACACTTTCGCCTGTCTTTTGCACCAATTCGGTCATGGGAGATGTGGCATACCTGCGCACAACTTCCTCCAGACGACCGATGCCGAATGGCTGATCATGGGCGTCCATGGCTTCGACAATACCATCGGTGCAGAGGACGACGATGTCTCCCACCGCCAGGTGGCGCTCGGGCGCTGCTTCGTAGCGCGGCGAATGTTCGATTCCGAGAGGCAGGCCCGTCGCTTCCAGCGTTTCGAAACGGTCCTCCCCCCGGATATAGTGTAGCGCCGGTGCATGCCCGGCGTTGGCGTAGCGCAACGTATGTGTCGTGGCGTCGAGGACCGCCATGACCATGGTGATGAAGTGTCCCTTGTCAAAGTCGCCGGCCAGGGCTTGGACAACCAGGTTGAGCAGCGTCTCGGGAGCGGCATGTTCCAGGACCAGTGCTCGCAACGCGGCGCGCGTCGAAGCCATGATCAAACTTGGACCGATACCGTGCCCGCTGACGTCGGCGATGACCAATCCGGTTCCGCCACAGCGCAGCGGCATCACGTCGCAGTAGTCACCGCCGACCGCCTGCTGGGGATACCACCAGGTGGCCAGATCATAGCCCGGTATATTGACCAGGCGACCAGGCATGAAGCCGCGTTGAATGTCGCGGGCCACGTGCAAGGCCGCCTCGACTTCTTGTTGCTGACGGGCCTGCTCGACAAGACGCGCGCGGTCCAGCGCCACCGAGGCATGGGAGGCAAAGGCGACGATCAGTTCTTCGTCGAACGAGTCGAACGGACCACCGATATTGTTAAGTAGCTGCAACACTCCCAGCAGCGCGTCGTCGTGTGGCGAAATCAGCGGCGCCGCCAAGATACTGCGAGTCTGATAGCCCGTGGCTTGATCGATGCGGGAATTCCACCGCGGGTCCGCGGCTGGATCAGCCACGTTCACCAGGGTGCGATGCCGGGCGGCATACCCCGAAATCCCGTGGTCGAGCTTATGGCGAATGTCTTTGATTTCCAGGTCCATAGCCAGCACGGCAAACAGTTCCTGGGTGCTGGCGTCGTATTGATAGAGTGTTCCGCGTTCGCAATGCAGTGCCTGGCAGGCCTCGCTGGCGATCGTGTGCAGGATCTTGTCCAGGTCGATGTCGGCCGCCAGGCGGCGCGTGACTTCCAGCAAGCGGTTGAGCGCAGCCACGCGCAGGCGAACGCTGTCAATGGTCGCATCGGCGTGATTCGGCGGTGTTGGGTCCATGGGCGTACTGTACGTCGCGGTGGCGACGGCGCACAGGCGAATGACCGGAAGAGTCGTTGAATTATCCTGGCCCCGGAGACGGCCCGGCCAAATCTGGGATGTAAGCGAGGTCCTGGCCCCACTCCGCAGCAAGCAGGGCGACTGGTTACAATAAAGCCGGTCATTGGCCCGCGACGTTGGTAAGCGGAATTCGGGGCCATCGAATCCAGTAGCTGGGCCGCACGAAACTTCTCCTTATTGGCATGTACGACGTCTACTTCTACGAAGCGTTTCAGGAAGAGGCCGCGGAGCTGCGCCACCGCCTGCCACCGCGCTATACGGCGGCATATACTGAAAAAACGATTCAAGAGGCGGGGCATAGCACGGCGCCCGCGAAGATTGTTTCAGTAAGAACGCAATCGCAAATTCCGCTCGACTGGGCCAGGCAGGTCGCGGCGATTCTGTCGCGCAGCACCGGCTACGACCACCTGCGAGCGTATGCCAGCAAGGTGCCCCACGCTCCGGCGCTCGGATATCTGCCGCTGTATTGCCACCGTGCCGTGGCCGAGCAAGCTATGCTGCTGTGGATGGCGCTGCTCCGCCGGTTGCCCAAGCAGCTGCGTCAGTTTACGACCTTTCACCGCGATGGACTGACCGGCAGCGAATGCCAGGGGCGCACTTTGGTCGTCGTGGGCGTGGGCAACATCGGACAAGAAGTCATCAAAATCGGCCGCGGGCTGGGCATGCGCGTCATAGGCGTCGATCTCGATCGGCGCTACGCGGAGTTGGAATATCTCGATATTGACTCGGCATTGCCGCAGGCCGATGTGCTGGTTTGTGCGATGGATCTGACGGCGCAGAATCACGGATATTTCGATCGAAGCAAGTGGCAGCGTATCCGCAGAGGTGCGTTGTTCATCAATATCTCGCGCGGCGAGTTGAGCCCCGCGTCGGCACTTCTTGCAGCGCTCGAAGCCGGGCAACTCGGCGGCGTGGGACTCGACGTCTATGACAAAGAATCCTTATTGGCCGGCGCGCTCCGCAGCGGCCAAACCGTGGACGATCCGGAAGTTCGCGCGACCTTGACGCTCGCCCAGCGCGAGGACTGCATTTGTACGCCGCACAACGCTTTTAATTCGGTCGAGGCTGTCGGTCGCAAGAGCGATCATTCGGTCCAACAGATCGTGGCTTTCCTGGATCGTGGCGAGTTCCTGTGGCCGGTTCCCGAATGCCAAGCGAAGTAACCACCAGCGATGGATCCTCAGCGTCACCCAGACTCTGTTTCTAGTGTTTCGTTCACCGAAGAATTGACGGCGCTCGAGGCGGCGATCAATGCCTTCCTGCCGCCGCGCTACGTCGGCTGCTACGAGGAGGTGCCTCCCAGTTCGATGGGCTCGGCCTCGCTGAAATATGATCGGGAAGGCCGCGTCGCCTGGGGCGAAATCTGGACCACCTTTTGCCACTTGGCACTGGCTGGCGGTCCGCCGCATCGTGGACGCTGGTTACCCGGTGTGACCACACGTGAAGCCGAGGCACGCCCTGCCGAACAACAGTCCGTGGTCGCGGAGATCAAACGCGCGATACGCTTGAGCTCTTCCCTTCGCGCGATCGAGGACGCACCCGCCGGCTGGGTCGGAATCCGTTGCGAAGACCAGGACATGGCCGCCTGGATGGTACGGGCCATCGTGGCCGAAAACGTTTGCGCCCGCCACGAGGGCTCAATCCTGTACGTGCCGGCGGGTCCCGATTTTCGCCTGGAGAAGGAAGTCAAGAACGTCGTCGTCTGCGTTGCCAAGAGCTGTCACTACCTGCTCGATCATGTCGAGCCTGAGGAACGCCCGCGAGGCTTGAACCTGCATGTCTTACAACCGCCGGCCCCAGACGACCTGGCTAGCAATGCCGGGGCGTACCAGGCGGCTGCCGAGAAGATGGCCCAAGACTTTCAAATCCTCGCTGGTCTCGCAGTCAGCCCTGCTGCGGCGGCCGGCTGGCTCGGTTTCGAGTGTGCCAGCGAAGAAATGGCCGTCTGGATGCAGCGGGCCGTGATCGCGAAAGACGTTTTGGCGCGGCGCGAAAACGCGACCCTCTTCATTCCCGTGTGCCTTGTGCCCGCGGCAAGCACTGACGGAGACAGGCTGATCAACATTGTCGCGGACGCGCATCGCCTGTGGCAATTCAAGACGGCAAACAGCTAGCGCCAAGCGCCTGCTACAGTGACCCGAATGCGCGTTGATTAAAGTCGTGACGGTCCCGCGAGTTTTACTTCGCCTTGCTGGTGACGGCCGGGGCGGGCGAGTCTTCGACCAGTTTGACGGCGTTTTCAATCAGGATTTCCCCGGTCCGCTCGCCGAGCGAAGTACGCGACACGTACTCGTAGCGCTTGAAGCTGTCGAAATCGACCTTCGTCAGAATGTAGCCAAAGGCGTCGTTCGTCAGCCCAAAGAGCAGATTATTCTCCCCCTTCATCTGCCGCTTGAGGTAGTAGCCGATATTCGGCAACGCCTCGCCCGGAATAGTCAGGATCTGCGCATTGCCGATGTTCACCAGGTTCATCCGCGTCGAGACTGATTTGTCCTGGTCGTTATGCGGATACTTCAGGGGCGAACCGAGAATGATCGCCCACATCAATCGCGAGTCGACCGGGAAGCGCACTTCCTTGGCATAGCAGGCCAGACCTGGATCGGCTTGCGGCGCGGCTTCCTTAACGATGCGTTGCGCTTCGGAAGCCATCAAATGGCCGATGCGCAAACATTCGTCCCACGTGCGAGCATCATGCCACTTGGCATGAATTGCATCTGCCGGCTTATCGAGGATACGGTTATCGGCCGTGACCATCCCCCCTTGCGCGCCGTTCATAAACATGCCCATGCCGCCGACATCGGCTTCCAGCTTGTCGCACAGTGGACCCACGAGGTCAGGACTGACGAGGCCCACGCCGTTCCCCAATACTTCCGGATGCACGGCATAGTTGACCAGCGTCACGATTGCCTTTCCGGCCGGGGTCAGCGCCTGGATCACGCTCATGCGCGGGTCATACAACTCGGGCGCGTAGTAGTTGTAGGCAATTTTTCCCTGGGCTTCGCCCGTGGCGATTTTCAATTGTGCGGGCTGCAACTCATCGAGCGCCTGGTTGATCGCCTTGGCGGCTTGATTGCAGACGAAGTCCATATACTTCAAATCGCCAGACGCCTTGCCGTCGAGGCCAGGAAAGCCATAGCAATCCGGCGCACTATGCGTGTGCGTCGATCCGATCAGAATGTTTTCAGCAGGGATACGAGGGACCTGCTTGTGCACGCGAGCGCACAACACGTTCGGAAAGCCCAACAGGTCTAATTGCACAATCGCGACTTTGGTCTCCCCCTTTTGCAGCACAAACGCGCGGGCCGTCAATTCTCCTTCCTTGCCCGTGGCCGGCCGGCCGGGGCCCACACCGCCAGAGACCGGCAGCAGTGGATCGGGCGTGATAATGGTCTTCGCGGCGCCGACTTTCAGTTCAGCACGAGCCGTGGCGCTGAGCAGAGCGAGGAGTACGAACCCGAACAGGCAAGAGCGATGCATGGTGAGCCTTCGGAACTAGGGGGCGATAGCGGAAGTACACGGGGTAGGACTACGCCCACAGGATTACCTCCGGAACCGAGGACTGCAAGGGCCTGCCGGCCTAAAGACGTCGGGTCAGGTGGTCTTTGACCTCAGTCCGCAAGTGTGTCCGAGCCGACTATATTGTTCGCTGCAGGTCATTGTTTGAGGTCAGCGGTCCTCCCGCTTCTATAACAACCGGAGCCCGGATCCATGGATGTTGCAAGTAAAAGCCGGTGGATACTTCTCCAGGGCATGGCGTTGGTCTGGGTCGGACTGGCCTGGGGGTTCGTGGTTCCGCTGACGCCGTTTCCGCGGCT
>CAMFLN010000163.1 GCA_945957305.1 uncultured Planctomycetaceae bacterium
CGAATCTTGAATTCGTTTTCGAAGGGCTCGAAGTGCAAGTCGCTCGCATGGTCCTTGATCGCCAGCAGAAGCACCATGTTCAACAGCTTGCGCACCGGGGCACTGTCAGCCAGCGCCTCGACGCTGGTCAAGTCGATGGGACCTTCCTTGCCGATCATCGCGGCCGCGGCCGCCAGATCGGTGTCCTGCTCCATCCCTTCGATCAGCGATTCAACGCTTTCGGCCGTGGCATAGTAGCGTTCGAGCGCTCCCTTGACGTCGCGCTCGGTCGCCACCACAGCTCGCACGTCGTAGCCCAGGAAGTTGCGCAACTCGTCGAGGATCGACAGCTTTTGCGGATCGCACATGGCGATCACCAGCGTGCCGTTCTTGAAGCTCACCGGAATGATGCGGTAGAGCTGCGCCATCGGCTCGGTGACGTAGGCCAGCACCTCGGGCGGGATCACCACCTCGGAGAGGCTGATCACCTGCATGTTCATCTGTTCGGCCAGCGCCTGGGCCAACTGGTCGTCGGAGACCAGCCCCATGCTTTCCGCCACCTGGCCGAGCAACTCTTCCGGGCGCTGCTGCTGCTCTTCCAGCAGCATTTCAAGTTGCTCGTCAGTGATGAAGCCCAGATCGACAAAGATCTGGCCGATACGTCGCATTGCCATTGCTAAGTGCCTTGATGGGCGAAATCGAAATTGTTGCTGAAGCGGGTTGTCCGTTAAGGAACCGGCTCAGTGCCGTGTATTAGTGGCCGTGGCCCTTTTCTTCCTTCTCATCTTTCTCGTCCTCGTCCGCCAGGCCCGCGTCGGCGCGCTGCAAGCGGAGACGCATTTCGTCCGGAGCGTTGGCTTTAACCAGCACCTCTTCCTTGTTGACGATGCCGTCTTTCCATAAACGGAACATATGATCGTCCAACAACTGCATGCCGTACTTGGCGCCGGTCTGGATCGAGGAGTTAATGCGGAACGTCTTGTTTTCGCGGATCAAGTTCGCGATGGCCGAGGTCACGACCAGCAATTCGTGCGCGGCCACGCGACCGCCGCCGATCTTCGGCAACAGGGCCTGCGACAAAATGCCAATGATCGACGTCGACAGCTGCGTGCGAATCTGATCCTGCTGGCTGGTGGGGAACACGTCGATGATACGGTTGACGGTACCTTGCGCGCCAGTCGTATGCAGCGTGCCGAACACCACGTGCCCGGTTTCTGCGGCCGTGATGGCGGCCTCGATCGTTTCCAAGTCGCGCATTTCGCCCACCAGGATCACGTCCGGGTCCTGGCGCAACGCGCGGCGAATGGCCTCGGCGAAGCTGGGGACGTCGACCCCCACTTCGCGCTGATTGACGGTCGACTTCTTGTGCTCGTGATAGAACTCGATCGGATCTTCGATCGTGATGATGTGATGGTCGACGGTCTCATTGAGATAGTTGATCATGCTCGCCAGGCTGGTCGACTTGCCCGAACCCGTTGGGCCCGTGACCAGGAACAATCCGCGTGGCCGCATGATCAAGTCTTTGCAGACCGAGGGGAGTCCCAGTTGCTCCATGGTGAGCATGCTGGTGGGAATCTGCCGCAGCACCATCCCGATGTTTCCCTTCTGCTTGAAGATGGAAACACGGAATCGGGCCTGGGTGCCAAAAGCGAAGCCGAAGTCGCTCCCCCCCATTTCCTGCAGCTCTTGCTGGCAGCGCTCGGGCGAGATGCTTTTCATCAGGCTGACGGTGTCGTCACCCGTGAGCACCTTGGTCTCAAGCTTGCGCATGCGGCCGTGCAGCCGCAGCACCGGAGGTTGCCCAACAGCAATGTGCAAATCGCTGGCCCCCTGGGTGACCACCGTCTGCAACAGCTTGTCGATAAGAATCGTACCCACGAAGTGCCTCCCGCGCGGTTAGCCATTGGCGAGCCGCTTCGGTAGGAACACCCCTGTACTCGTCCAACACCGTGGGCTCACACGCTGAGCCGGTCGGCCGTCCCCCTCAGAACGTTCGACCTTGGAAAAACTCAGCCCACTTCCGCGCTACAGTGTTGCCTGGCTCAGGATTATTCGCCGTCGCAGCCCGCGACTCAAATTTTTACGAGATCGGTCGCGCTTCTCAGTTCCCTTACTATCCGCTTGTACACGCCCCACTGCCCATCGTCAGCCAGCCATCCGGTTCTCGCACCCGCGACGATCCTGGCTTAGTTCAAGCCACGTTCTCCACCGCGTCACATCTGGAATTGCGCCATCTCAGGCCGCCACCGAAAATCGGCGATGGCCAGCCGACTGTGGTCGCTCGGGGATCAGTCTTGCGTCGTTCTTTTGGCGACGCGGAACACCTCTTCGATCGTTGTGATTCCCTTCATCGCCTTGATCATTCCGTCCTGGTAAAGCGTCTTCATCCCGTTTGCCATAGCCACCTTACGAATCTCTTGCGTCGATCCGCCCTGGAACGCGATCTCGCGAATCTTCGACTTCATCAGTAGCAATTCGTAGATACCAATGCGGCCGCGATAGCCCGAGCGCTGGCAGTTGCCGCACCCTTTCCCCTTTGCGAAATGCGCCTTCTCGGCAATCTCACGACGGATTCCGGCATTCTCCAGCACGGCGTCCGAAGGCATGTACGGTTGCTTGCATTTGGTGCAAACGACGCGCACGAGGCGCTGCGCGAGGATGGCAATAACGCTGCTTGTCACCAGATAGGAGGGGACTCCCATGTCGACCATGCGCGTAATAGCTCCGGGCGCATCGTTCGTGTGTAGCGTGCTGAATACTAAGTGTCCAGTCAGAGAAGCTTGAATTCCCATCTCGGCAGTCTCCGAGTCACGCATCTCACCTACCAGAATGACGTTGGGAGCTTGACGCAGCATCGAGCGAATGATCCGGGCGAAGTCCAAACCAATTCCATGGTTCACCTGCACCTGGTTGATGCCCGGCAGGTAGTACTCGACGGGGTCCTCGGCCGTGATGATTTTGCGGTCCGGGCGGTTCAGATCGTTCAGTCCGGCGTACAGGGTAGTGGTCTTTCCCGAACCAGTCGGCCCGGTCACCAGGATAATGCCGTTGGGACGCCGGATAAGCTGGTTGAAGTTGCGAAAATCCTCTTCCGACAACCCCAATTGCCGCAGGCCGACTTTGATGCTGTCCTTATCCAGCAAACGCATAACGACGGACTGACCATGATTCGTCGGCAGTACGCTCACGCGGAGGTCCAGTTCTTTCTCACCGACAGAGACTTTGATCCGCCCGTCCTGGGGGCGGCGCCGTTCGGCGATGTCGATCTTGCCCAGAATTTTGATGCGGGAGAGGATCGCCCCCAAAAGGCGGCGGGGGGCCGCGTCTCGCTCGACCAGCACGCCGTCAATGCGGTAGCGGACGCGGACCCGATCTTCAAAGGGTTCGATATGGATGTCCGACGCCCGTAATTGCACCGCTTCGGAAATGATCAGCTGCACCAGCCGCACGATCGGGGCGCTGGTCTCGTCCACGACCTCGGTCGCGGAATCCTGGCTCCCCTCGACCGTCTCGGTAAAGTCGATGGCGGTGTCGGTGAACTCCTGCAACATCGAGTCGGCGCTTTCGCCTTCAGTCTGACCGTAGTGTCGATTGATGGCGTCAACAATGTGTTCGCGTGGAGCTAGCGCGATGTCGACCTTGCAATTCAAGATGAACCGCAGCTTGTCGAGCGTGTCCAAATCGTTCGGGTCGCTGACGACGACCTTCAGCGCGTCGTCCTCTTTAGCCAGGGGAAGAATCGCATTTTCACGGGCCACGGACTCCGGCACCAATTCCACCACCGAGGGCGGAATCGCGATTTCGCTCAGATTCACGAAATCCAGCCCATGCTCTTGGGCAATGGCGCGCATGACTTCGTCGCTTGTGGCGTAGCCCAAGCGCACCAGGGCGTCCCCCACTTTCGTGCCCGAGGCGCGGGCCAGTTGATTCGCTTCGGCCAGCTGGTCGGCGCTGATGACACGTTGACGAATCAAGATTTCAGTAAAGTCGCGCATCCCTGTTGCCATCTGTGGGTCTCAATTCAAAGCCGTTGAAATAAAAACTGCCGCCGCGCGGGTGCCAGCTGAGCCCGCAATCCCACGGCGAGCCGGTGGTCCGACGAGGCCTCATAATTTCGCCCACATTCGCGACTGATAGGAGAATGCGCTGGCGAAACCGAGTGACGGGGGCGAACGCCTCCGGTTCTGAATCGTGCCTAAGCCCTGTTGTGGTTCAGAGTAATGGCGTGGCCGGAGACTGTCAATTTAATCGTGGGACAGGATGCTTGCGCGGGATTCGCGGCGCCACGAGAAGTCGGCAGAAAGCCGCGCAATCGTTAGGAACCTAATAAACGGCTCGCGCGCGAGCAGAGACCACATTCGGTGAGTTTGAATCGTCGAATGGGCCGGCGTCGGACTAGCGACGTACCTCAACTCCGCCAAAAGCCGCCCCCGTGCGGCTTCGCTCAGCCTGCCGGGCGTCCTGGCGAATCTGCTGAGCCAGGTCACGGGCCATGTCCGCGCGATCATATTGGCCCAACTGCTCAAGCATATCGGCAGCCTCCTCGAGCCGCCGCTCCGCAGGACGCAGCAGCTGTGCCGCCCAGGCACCTGCGGGCTCCGGCGCGGGCCATGTTGTGAATTCCGTGGGCATGGCCGAATGGGCCGCTTCATCAGCTTCCAGTTGCCGCACGGCTGCTTCGATCGAGTCGTCGTCCGATACGGCGACCGACAGCGAAGCGTCGGATTGCCCGTCATTCAGGCCAGAAACGGTTGCGGCCGGTTGTTCGAAAATCGTGCCGGCAACGGGATTCACGCCCACGGAACGGCGGAGTCTCAGGATTTCTTTCGCTGCATCCTGGGCAAACAAGCGCCGCGAAGATTCTCTCGGCTGCGGCGCGCGGAAGACTTGTCCCGTGCCCCGCCACAGGCCACGAGCGCCCGTAGCCGTTCTGCGGGAACTCATGGGTGCGTTTGAACCTTTCTCGCCTGGGGCGTCTTCGACACAAAAGACGTCCTCCTCGGTCCACAAACTGTCGGCTGTCGGTAGTTCGCAGTCGTCCGCTTCTTCGCCCGGCTCTGCGGCGGTCTCGGCCGAGGAATTTCGGCCGGCGCGAGCGAGGCATTTTTCGCACTGAGCGGGGCAATCCATGTCGTAGCAGTTCTCGGCGCTGCCGCCGACCGCGAAGTCCGTCAAGAAAACCGACGTCCAATCAATTTCGCCGAAGGGGCAAGATTCGCTGACATCGCGCTCATGCTCGATCTCTTCGGTGCCGCCGAAGACGATGGTCGGGACCAGCAACACGGTCGACAATGCAACAAAGAATGACCTGAGCAAAGAGGGCTTGTGCATGGCGAGCCTCGATGGTTGTTAAGCAGGCGGCGATCCAGTTTTTACGCGGGGCCGGATTATAGTCCGCTGTGGGCAATCCTCCCTAGGCCACAAGCCCTCACGGTGACAGCGGTGCTATCGCAGCGAGCATGAGCGCAATCAACAGTTAGCCGCCGAGCTGGCCTGGTGGCAGACGCCGCGCACTGCGATGCCGGATACTCTGCCTCACGGAATTAGCCAGAAACCACCCGGCGGCTTTCCACTGCAACTTCTCTCGGGTGTGACAACCCGTTGTCACACCCCCCCTGTACCGTGCTCGAACTGGGCAGTCACAACCTTCTCGCGGGACGCAGCCATGCAGGGAATATGTATGACCAAACGTGATGAACCAAGGCAACAGGCGGCGTTGGGAGATTCACGGACGCATCAGAGCGGGCGACCTACTCAGAGAATGGCGCAGCAGACCGCCATGATTGTGGACGACCAACCGCTGATCGCGGCAATGTTAGGCCAACTGTTGTTTGCGCAGGCAGCCTGCCAGACGACACTCATTACGAGTGAAGTCGCGGAACTGCTGCGCGCGACCGAGCAAGGAGCGCCGGACTTGGTTCTCATGGATGCGGGAATGGCCGGCGCCTTTCGCGCCATACGTGCGCTGATCACTCATCAGCCACATGTCCGGGTTGTGTTGCTAGACGAATTTCCGAGTGAATTGAACCTGCGCCGTGCGGTGGATTGCGGTGTGAGCGGCTACTGCGCCAAAAGTGCAGCTCCTGCCGAGTTTTTGGCGGCGATCCACACGGTGCTCGGCGGCGGCGTGGTGCTGCCCGAACCGTTGCCGACCGGCACGAAAGCGGTCACGGCAGGCGCGCATGTGGACGGCGCGCAAAAGCTGGCTCTCTTGACTCGACGCGAGATCGAGGTGCTCACCCGACTGGCTGCTGGATCGCGGGTGGCGGAGTGTGCCCGACTCTTGGGGATCAGCCCCAATACGGTGGAAAACCATAAAGCCCACATCATGCGCAAGCTTGGTCTGCACAAGAATGTCGAGCTAGCACGCTTTGCCATTCGACATGGACTGGTAACCGATGAGTAGGCGTTGCCGGACCGGAGGACGCTGATCGCCGCTTGGGCGCGGCCAGGTTTGGGTCAACTGTTTCGCTCGGATATTGGGGGATATAATTACGTGGGCATGAGTTATTGACTTTGCTCCCCTTTGCACGGGTTATTTATTGATGAGCGTAGCGCTCGATACGCGGAATGCTCCCCGTTTTGAATTGCAGCCCTACAAGTCGCTGGAAAATGAGGAGCTGCGCGCGCGGATTCAAACCGTGCGGGACCAGCTAGGCAAGCGCCTGCTAATCTTGGGTCATCATTATCAGCAAGACGAGGTGATCGCCCTTTCGGACCTGCGCGGCGACAGTTACCAATTGAGCCGCATGGCCGCCGACAGTCGTGATTCTGTCTCTTATACACATCTCCGAGCCCACGAGACGTAGAGGAATCTCG
>CAMFLN010000164.1 GCA_945957305.1 uncultured Planctomycetaceae bacterium
CTACACTTATGCGATCGTCGGCAGCGTCAGATGTGTATAAGAGACAGCGTATATCCTGCCCATGGGCTATTCGGCGTTTCGCGATGCGCTGGTAAGTCACGCGTCAAGTGTTGCGGATACCACGGCGCTGGCCCATATCCCGATCCAGGCCACGAATCCCGTCAACGGCAATGCCACGGTGAATGTGCAGTTACCGGCGGCGCGGGCTTTGGGCGTGAATGTCGTGCCTCCGGCAGGACAATACGACAGCGTGATCTCGCTGAACACTTCGATCATGAACTTGTCGCGAACCTCGATCAATTTGAATAAATACGATTTGATGTCGGTCGCGATGCATGAAATGAACGAAGCACTGGGCAACAGCAGCTCGCTCAGCTCGGTCACCAACGGGGGGCCAACGCCGACCGGTCCCATCTGGCCGATGGACTTGTTTCGCTACGACCCCAGCGGAGCACGCAGCTACAGCTCGTCGGCCAGCGCCCAGGCCTACTTTTCGTTAGACGGCGTGACTCATCTGGCGCAGTTCAATCAACAGTCAGGCGGCGACTTTAGCGACTGGTTCAGCTATCCCTCGGGCGCGGCCGTGCCGCATGTGCAAGACGCCTTTATGACCCGTGGCGTGACACCGAACATGTCGGTCGAGTGGACGATGTTGGACGTTCTCGGATACCACCTGCAAGGATTGACCGGGGACGTGAACAACGATGGCATCGTCAATGGCCAGGACATTGCTCTCATCGCCAGCAACTGGCTCGCCACAGGAACAAATCCGGCGGATGCCAATCATGACAATATTGTGAATGGCCAGGACATTGCCTTAGTGGCCTCCAACTGGCTTAATACCTGGGGCAACTCCAGCGGCAGCGGTACCGCGGACGGTCTGAGCGTGGGACATGCCATACCGGAACCGTCGACCGGAGTCTTGGCCTTTGTCGCGCTCTGTGTTGGGTGGGCGGCATATCGGCGGCAGGGATAGTGCCTGACGCGACGCCCGCGAAACCCGAATTTGGGGACTGCGATCGACGACGGCAGTAACCAACATTTTTCTTGCAGTTGCTGCGGGGAATCTCTAATTTAGGAATTAAGCCTGCGTTCCCTTTCCAGGGAGCGCGGGCATCGAGCCGCCGGCGGTTTTCCTTCGCGAAAGCCTGAACCTGGCGGCTCCTGTTTTTTCTGCGGCCCGCATTCTACGGCCGTATTTCCTGGGCGATGGCAGTGGCTCCCTCTGGCAGGCGTGGGAGCATTCCAGTGTCGCCCGAAATCGTTGACCGCTTGTTGTCGGGCCATTAGTATTTTGGAAGTTGCTAAGTCCCAGCGATTCTCGTCCAAGTTAGCTTGGCGGGCCCGAGGGGGGCCGCGAATCGCTCACCGATCGGTCCGATCTGGGCCGGTCCCTAGTTTGAAAGCACCGCATGACGCAGCACCGCGAGCAAGTCCTCGGTCGACGAGTCGCACTTTCGTTGGCCTGCGGAGCGATCCTGTTCCTGTCGGGAACCGCCGCCGCCTGGGGCGCTGATCCAATCGCCACGTTCGACACATCGTTTGGCACGATTCAAGTTGAATTGCTGCCGCAAAATGCACCGTACACCGTGCAGAACTTTTTGAACTACGTCGATAGCGGTGCCTATGACGACATGTTCATACACCGGCTGGTGTACGGTTTTGTGGCGCAAACCGGCGGCTATACGACCGCTAGTGCGCCGTTCGATTTCACGGCGCCGCCCCCGCATATCGCGACCGGGCCCTCGGTCATTAATGAATTTGGCGTATCAAACGTCGCGGGTACGCTCGCCATGGCTAAGCTTGGTGGCGATCCGAACAGTGCCACCAGTGAATTCTTTTTCAACCTGGGCAATAACTCGTCGAACTTGGACAACCAAAATGGCGGCTTTACCGTCTTTGGCAAGGTCATCGGCGACAGCATGAGCGTGCTGGATGCGTTGGCGTCGGTGCGGGTCTACGACGGTACCGGAGTTTGGGGCAGTGCCTTCTCAAACATCCCGCTAGTCAACCTTCCTGCTAACGCTATGCAGGTTGATGCATCGAACATGCTCGTCATTCACAGTATCAGCGTGCCGCGCGTCGCTGGTGACGTGAACCTCGACGGCATCGTCAATGGCCAGGATATTGCCCTGACTGCCAGTAACTGGGGAAAGAGCACCGGCATCGTGCTGGGTGATGCCAATGGCGACAAGACGGTGGGGGACGCGGATCTCGCGATGATCACCCAGCATTGGCTCGAGACGCTGCCTGCTCAGACGACGCAGACGGCTTCGATTCTTAACAGCGGCAATGCGGCCATCGCGTCCGAGATCGTCACCGGTAATTCGGTCGCGGCCGTGCCTGAACCGGGCACGCTTCTGCTGGCCGTGCTCGCGGGCATGGCATGCTATGTCGGGCGACGATTGTTCTAGCGGCCGTCCGCTTCGCGTGTGACCAGCAAAGCCGAACGCGGTACTGTCCCCTGCCAGGGGCTGGCGACTGTCGACGGCAAGCGACCACGCGGTCGCAGCGTCGACCGCCCCACTGCATTTAGATCGCCCGCATTTTCGGCTGGCTGCGGCGGCACGCCGAGATAGACGGCCTTCCCCATGATTGCCGAAGAACCGGGCAGCACGGTGGCGACGCCGTCCTGGCGGCGATTCGATACTTCTTGGTCTCGAATATGCGCCGGCGACATGCGGCGCGTGACGCTCTGATTTCCACTGTCGTAAACGGCCGTAAGCGGGGGCAAGCGTCGTACCACGTAGTTGCCTGACGTGGGTACGGACGTGGCACCGGTCAGTTGAATGCCCGGCTCAGTCATGTGAGGCGAAAACGTAGCGGGCAAGACGGCGGGACTTCTATTTCCTTCCCGCGATTCGGCCACGACTTCGGCCTGCCTTCCCCTCGTGGCTGTCGCGACCGTTCCTGAAGCGGACGAGACTGCCACGAGGGGTGGCAGACGTCGCATGGCCGGAACTTGCACTGCGGAGGGTTGAGGAGCGCAATCAGGCAAACCCTGAGCGGCCACCTGCGAAGCGCACAAAACTCCGTAGGCAAGCAGGTGATAGAACGAGCACACCGTCTGGCGAAAGCAGAGCTTCATGGCACCGGTACCGCGCGACTGGGGTCTGCGAGAAAAGAGCGCGCCGCCCAGAGCCGCTATGCGGGTAACGGCTCTGGGCAAAAGCTTCACGACACAAAGGTAGTATCGGCCGTAGCGAATTTGCGGTTGAAGTGTCGATTTGACATCGACTTGCGCGCATCAGTCTGCATAAGCGCCGCGGAGTTTAACGGCCAACAACTCGGGCTATGCTGCGGACGACTGCACTGGCAGCGCCGCTAAACTTTGACCAGACTACCACGGCGACAACGCACCCCGTGACTGCGGCCGAATGCTACTGGGGCTGCGGAGGGGTTTCACTTGCTGGCGACGCTGGAGCGTCAGGTGTTGGGGCAGCCGACGGTGAGTCAGTTCCCTCCTTAGCCGGATTGGCGGGCGCGCCTTCGGCGGGTTTGTTCTCATCCGGTTGCGAATCGGCCGGTTTCTCTTTGCTGGCATCCTGCGGACTTACCGGTGGCGTGTCCGTAGCGGCTGGTGTCGAGGCATCCGCCGGTGCGCCATCAAGTTTGGGTGCAGCCGCGCCAGCGTTTTGCTTCTCCAGGAACTCGCGCAGCTTGGCGATGTTCTCTTGCGCGCCCTTATGTTTGGGATCCAGTTTCACGGCAGCTTCGAATTCATTGAGCGCGGCATCAAGCTTGCCCTGATTGCCGAGGATTACGCCGGCCAGGTAATGGGGCCCGGCCGCCTTGGGATCCAGAATCAAAGCTTGTTGCAGTTGGACGACGGCGTTTTGCAAGTCACCTTTAACGAGCAAGAGCGTGGCAAGCTCTTCACGCGCCTTGGAGCTGTTGGGATTCAACTGCAAGGCACGCGCGACGGCCACCATCGCGTCGTCGACTTTGCCTTGCTGCTTCAGCACAATGCCCAATCGCAGCTGGCTGCGCCAGATGGCAGGATTGATTTCGACTGATTTTGTTAGGGCTTCTGCAGCTGCGTCTAGATCCTGATTCTCGAGCAGGACCTGGCCCAGATTGCTCATCGCGACCGCGTTGGTCGGATTCAGCTCGACGGCACTTTCGAAGTGCTTGATGGCTTCGTCATGTTTTTCCTGCAGGACCAGCAGGTCGCCAATATAGCGATGAAGCTCGGACTTTTCCTCATCGGTCAAATCGCCCTGCAGATCTTGCTCGAACTGCGCTATGGCGGCGGGGATCTGCCCGGTCAATTCAAAGGCCCGGTTGAGGTCACCTAAGCGCCAGTTCTTGCTCGTCAGATAGTCCAACCCCTGGCGGTAATGCGGAACGGCTTCCTCGACGCGGTTGCTCCGCTCCAGATAATCCGCCAGGTTGATATGTGCGATCCAGCTTTCCGGATTCCAGAGGAGGACGTCGGTATATAACGACTCCAGATTGCGGTAGACGTACGTTTTCTCGTGGGCCATCACCGCCAGCGGCACGAGCAACACAGCACCCAGACCGGCGGACACGCCAGCCGGTAAGGCACGCGCCGCCAGCACTACTCCCGCGGCGCCGAGCGCAATCAGAGCCATCGCCCCCTGAAACTGGAAGTGATCGGCAACCTGCGAATAGCGGAACGGATAGACGTCGAAGAAGCCGAGAGCCGGAAACACGGCGATGCAGAAAATCAGCACGGCCGCGAAGGGGCCCCGTCCCAGCTTCTCGCGCCCCGCCCATAAGGCAACAAGTACCGCCACAACTCCCAAGGGGAAGAGATATTGCCACAGCGAATGTGGGTCCACGTTGAAGCGCGGATAGAAAAAGCTCAACGGATAGGGCCAGACAATCTTGCCGGCATAAAACCACAGGGCTCGCCCGGCGATCAAAACTCGCTCCAGCGGCGTGTAGCTCCACTCCGAACCACTGGCCCCGACGAACGACGTTTCCAGCCAGACCGTGACACTGGCGAGCGCCGCGCCGAAGAGAAACATCGGCGAGAGTTCCGCCACATCGCGCCAGGCAATGCGTCCGCGTTTCCACCAATAAATGACCAGTAGCACGGCCGGCACCACCGCAGTTACCGTTTTGCTCAACAGGGCCGCGATAAACAGCAATAGCGAAAGCTCGTAATCCCAGCCTTGCACATCCCGCTTGGTATCGGCGGGCAGTTCGGGAGGGGCATAGCGCAGATAGACGAGGATCGACCCGAGGGCCAAGGCCGCCGATTGCAGGTTCTTCAGTTCCGAGACCCAGGCCACGCTCTCGACGCATACCGGATGCACGGCAAAGATTGCCGCCGCCAGCCAGGCGCCCGGCACATTCAGCCGCAGCAGCACGCGCCAGAGGAGAATCGCGCAGGCCGCCTGCATCAGCATGTTTACCAGGTGGTAACCGACGGGCTGAAAACCCCACAGTTGGTATTCCGCCCACAGGGTTGTATGTACAAGGGGATAGTACTGCGGAATCGCCCCCCATTTGAACCACATGCTGTACAGGCCATCGCCCGACCGCAGGGCCACATTGTTCAAGACATGGGCGTCATCGTCCCAGATAAAGCCGTTTCCCAGCGTCGGGAAATAGACAATCATCACCAGCAACGCGAGCAGCCCGCCCCACAGCCAGGGACCCCAGTCAATCGGCTCACGCGGCGTTTCGGGATTATCGAGGGGCGTCTCTTGATCTTCGGGGGTCGACGAAGTCATTGTGCAGGGGGCTTTCCAGGAAGTGCCGGGAGTACGATGCGGGAATCTTCCAGTATTGCCCCCGACCGTGCGGCTTGCAACGATCGAGCAACGACCAGTTTACATGGTCTGATCGCGCAGGGATCAGGGTGGTTGCCCGCCGGATCACGGCTGCCAAAATAGCCACTCTGCCGGGACACGAAAGATCGAGTGCGTCCGCCGGAGCGGGCCGCAGGGACCGGGGGAGCGGGCCATCGCCAGCGAGGAATTATGATTCGCATTATTACGATCGGACTAGTTCTCTCGATTCTCGGGCAAGGGAGTATGAACGCCGCAGAGCAAACGCCGCTGGTCAACACCCAGGTCGAATCGGTACCGCTGCTCACGCCGCGACAAGCCCTGGCCAGCATCAGCCTCCCTCCGGACTTCACCGCCACGCTCTTTGCTGCGGAACCGGTGATTTCACAGCCGATCGGCATCGCCACCGATGCGCGTGGCCGCTTGTGGGTCGCCGAGAACTATTCCTACGCCGAGTCGGCGACGGGCTTCGATAATTCGGCGCGCGATCGCATCGTGATTCTGGAAGACGTCGATCACGACGGCGAAGCCGAAAGCGCTAAGGTCTTTTGGGATCGTGGGCGCCGGCTCACGAGCGTCGAACCGGGGTTTGGCGGCGTTTGGGCCTTATCGCCTCCCCAGTTGTTATTCATTCCGGACCGCAACGGAGATGACGTGCCTGACGGCGAGCCGGAGGTTGTGCTCGATGGTTTCAATGACAACGCTGTGCGGCACAACATCGCCAACGGCTTGCGCTGGGGGCCAGACGGTTGGCTGTACGGCCGGCAGGGAATTCTGGTCACGTCGTTCGTCGGACGCCCCGGCACTCCCCCGGCCGAGCGCGTGCCGACGAGGTGTTCGATCTGGCGCTACCATCCGACCCGCAAGGTGTTCGAGGTTGTCTGTCGCGGCACGACCAATTCGTGGGGAATGGATTGGGACCAGCACGGCGAGCCTTTTTTCATCAACACGGTGATCGGCCATTTGTGGCATGCGGTGCCCGGGGCGCATTTCCGCCGCATGTATGGCGAAGATGACA
>CAMFLN010000165.1 GCA_945957305.1 uncultured Planctomycetaceae bacterium
CGACAGCGCTACGAACAGCGACAGCCAGATCGCGCCGCAGCGCGACATCAGGGCATAACCGAAGCGTCCGCCGAATCTCAAAGGCGTATTCCGTGAACGATTTGTTGCGCGAGAAATGATTTGTCGACGAGCGAACCAGCAATCACAGCACCGACCGCGGCGTTATATCGTTCGCCGCCCGCGCCGCGCAGGGATTCCTGGTGCCCTCAGAAAGGTCGCGTAGAAATAGCGGAAGCTGACACCAGCGACAAGGGAGATTCAGCCCGCTAGCGGGCCGGGAAACCAGGAAATCAGGCCGTTAAATCCCTTGAATCGTGCTGGCGCTGCCCGCTAGCATCACGCCCAGAGCGCGCAGATTATTACGACACGGTAATCTACCGGCCGCTAGCGTTGCAGCGTCGCGATGAATGTGTCGCGCACGCAGGCGTGCGCTCGCTCGCCGCGAGCGTCAAAATGGCTTGAACTGCTCGTCCTCGCGCAAATAGCCGGGCGCGCGGTCGTCATCCTTGAAGCGCGTGAAGTCCTTGAGCCAGCGGACCTTTACGTCGCCGACCGGTCCGTTGCGCTGCTTCGCGATAATGATGTCCGCCTGGCCGGCGACCCTTTCGCGGTCTTCGTCGTTGTTCATGTAGTATTCGTCGCGATGGACGAAAAGCACCACGTCGGCATCCTGCTCGATGGCGCCGCTTTCACGCAGGTGGCTCAAACGCGGCCGATTGTCTTTCGACACTTCCGCCTGGCGATTCAGCTGCGCCAAACAAACCACGGGGATCCGCAGCTCGCGCGCCAACCCCTTCAACCGCCGCGCGATGCGGGCCACTTGCTCCTGACGCGGATCGCTGGAGTTGTCGGGTTCGATCAATTGCAAGTAGTCGATCACCACCAGGCGCAGGTTCTCGCGCCGCTTCAGCCGCCGCGCCGTGGCTGCGATTTCGGTCATCGTGCGGCTTGGGCTGTCGTCTATGAACAGCGGCGCCTCACTCATTTCCGACGAGACCTCGGGCAACTTTCTGCGGTCCGCGGCCGAGAGCATGCCATTGCGCAGCTTGTGGCCGTTGATCTCGCCGTGCGAACAGAGCATACGTTCTACGAGCTCCATGCGCGACATTTCGAGGCTGACAAAAAGCGTCGTCCGCTTCTGCAGAGCCACATGCGTGGCGATGTTCGTCGCCAGCGCCGTTTTGCCCATACTCGGGCGGCCGGCAATGATGACCAGCTCCGACGGATTGAGCCCGCCGGTCAAGGAGTCCAACTCGGAAAAACCGGTTTCGACACTGTCCGAGACGCCCTCGTGCGTCAGCCGCGCGTCGATGCGTTGCAGGGCGTGCGTGAGAATCTCGCTGATCGGCGCCAACTCGCCAATTCCCTTGTCTTCGAGGATGCGGAAAACCTTTTCTTCAGCCGCTGAGAGCATCTCGCGCGCATCAACCGACTGGTCGAACGCGTCGCGGAGGATTTCGGTGCTGGCGTGAATCAACGCACGCAGCGTGGCCTTGTCACGCACGATGTTGGCGTAATACACGGCGTTGGCCGCCGTGGGCACGGCTTGAGCCACCTCGGACAGGTACAACGCCCCGCCGATCGTTTCAAAATCCCCCTGCTGCTTCAAGCGCTCGACCAGCAGCGTGATATCGATGCGAACGCCGTTTTCATGCATCGCCAATACGTGCTGATACAGCACCTGGTTGGCATGCGCATAAAAGTCCTGTGGGCGCACCACCAAGGCGACGTCGTCGCACATCATGGGATCGAGGAGGATGCTGCCCAGAACGGCCTTTTCTACTTCCAGACTATGCGGCGGCAGGCGATCCAGAATCTCGCCACGCACCGTGGAAGCGGCAGCGGGTCGCGAGTCGAAGCGCGTCGTGGCCATGCGCAATATCCTCCGTGAAGCCGAATCTGAAGAGAGCGAGACTGATTCTACCACTCGACGGTCGGCTCGCTAGATTCCCAAGCGAACCGCAGCGTGCGGCGACGTAATCTGGGCGCATGACAAAAGAAAAGGCCCTGCCGCGGATGAGACAATCAGGGCGAATTCCGCGCCGACAATGTGGAATACCTGTCGGTAATGCGCGCAAACACGCCACAGCAAAGAGAGTGTGGCGACCGCAGGGAATGCCGCGGTACGGCGATCGGTTGCAACGCAACGTTCAGCAACAGTATCAACTGCTGCGGCATCAACTGCTGCGGTATCAACTGTAGTCGAATTTACTGTTGCGGCTTCGGCGTGGCGGCTTCTTCGTCGGTGACCGTCGGCACGACCCACACCTTGAGCTCGGACTCGATCTCGTGGCCGATGTGAATCGCCACGGTGTACAGGCCCAGCTCTTTGAGCGGACCCTTCAGACGGACCTGGTCAGCGGTGATCGTGAAGTCATGCCGCTTGAGCGCGTTGACGATGTCCGTGGCGCCGACCGATCCGTAGAGATGCCCTTCGTCGTTGGCGTTGGCCTCGATCGTGATGCTCTGTTGCGCCAATTGATCGGCCAGAGTACGCAATCCAGCCAGACGTGCGTTCTGGATTTCCTGCAAGGGAGCCTTGTGCTTGTCGACCATCCGCTTGTGGTGGTCCGTGGCAATGGTCGCCAGACCCTGCGGCAGCAGGTAGTTCTTGGCGTAGCCCGCCTTTACTTCGACCACGTCCCCTTGTTTGCCCAGGTGATCGACGGCCTGGATCAACAACAGCTCGATGCCGCCGTGCGGTCCCTTGGGCAGGCGCCCACGGTGCTTCGGCTTCTTGGGCTTGGGGGCGGCACTTTTGGCGGGGGTTTTCGTAGCCATGGGACGGTCTCGCTCTATGACGCAGTCAATGGACGTAATTTGTCGAGTGGGAAAGGGACTCATCGTACCCCATTTCCGCTGGCTGGACCAGCGGGAAGGGGCCGAGATTTCCTGCCGATTTCGGCCGGGAAAACTAACATTCAGTCTCCGCCCCCTTACCCGTCGTGTCCATCGTCCCGTCGTGGTTCTTCCCATCGCCTGTACAGCTAGGGCGCTGGGGCAGTTCCACCGGTGACAGCACCAGCGTCGTGGGGGCGCGTTCATCCGGCCAAGCGGCGCGAACCTGATGCTCACGGTCGTCGCGCGACGGCTTTCCGCCCGGGAGAAAATACGGTGAGCCGACGACCCACTCGAACAAATCGGCCAGAGTTCCCATGACGCTGAGCCAACCCATAACAATGAGCCTGCTGCGTTGAATATTCGGGAACCCGAAGGGAAGACCAGCTAGAACGGGATGTCGTCATCGGCGGGCGGGGCACCGCGTCCGCCACCGCCCCCCCCTCCGCTTCCGCCATACACGTCCGCGGGAGGTCCGTATTCCGACTCGTCGTATTGCGGTCCACCGCGGCCACCGCCGCTGCTGGCGCCTTGGCGAGCTCCGCCGCCGCCCGCTCCACCACCACCGCCGCCGCGGCCGCCGAGCATTTGCATCCGCTCGCCCACCACGCGGAGCTTGGACCGTTTCTGGCCGTCGGTTTCCCAGGTGTCGAGCTTCAGCCGCCCTTCGATCAGCACCGACGAGCCTTTGGTGAGGTACTCGCTGGCGACCTCGGCCTGGCGGGCCCACAGCGTTACGTCGACAAAGGTCGTTTCATCGACCCATTCGCCGTTGGCATTCTTGCGGCGATCGTTCACGGCCAGCCCGATTTCGGTAACCGGCGTGTTCGTCGGTGTGTAGCGCAGCTCGGGATCGCGGGTCAAGTTGCCGACCAGAATGACGCGGTTGAAACTAGCCATGGAATCGGACCTCCGTTGACCTCACTCAGGCTGACCACACTCCGGCCACTTTCAGCAACATCGGCCGCAACACCAAACCAATCGCAAACGACCGACCTCTAACTACTATCTACTGGATACTCTCTGCTGACTACCGACTACCGCCCCTAGGCATCATTCCCCAATTCCGGCACTTCGATCTCGTCGGCGGCGCTGACCGCGGCCGGAGCGGGAGCCCGGCGGGTTTTGTTCGCGTCGGTCGCCGCTTGAGTATGGGTGACCAGGGCGTCAATGATGCGCGGATCGACCTTGAGGATCAGCTCACGCAAAATGCTTTCGTTAATGGCGAAATCGCGGCGTAGCGCCTCGAGTTGTCCGCTGTCTAACCGGAAGTAGGTGAGCCAGTAGGTTCCCTTGCGCTGGCCATTGATCGGATACGCCAGGCGGCGTTCTTCCCACAAACGGCTGGCGAGAATCTTGCCGTTATACTTTTCGAGCGTCGTGGCGATCTGGCCCGAAACACCAGCCGGATCGCGTCCGTACCGGTTCGAATCGAAAATGAACAGCCCTTCGTAAGCGTTGTCTGCCAAGAGTACTCTCCTCAATCAGCCGAGATATACGAAATTGACCGCGGTGCGCTCCGCGGCCTTCTGGATTCGACGTCGTTTTCTAATTGTACTCGTTCATCGCCACCTGAATGCCCCGCGCGACCCACTTCTCGATTCCTTCGGCAGCCCGCACCACCGCTTCCTCGATGATCGGCTGATCTTGCCGGGTGAAGCGCCCGAGGACGTAATCCGCAGCGTTCCACTCGGGGGGAGTCTCGCCGATGCCGACCCGCAACCGCGGCACCTCTTCGGTGCCGAAAACACGGATCACGTCGGCCAGCCCCTTTTGCCCTCCGGCAGAGCCTTGCGGGCGAAACCGCAATTTACCCAGGGGTAAATTGAAATCATCGCACACGATTAACACTTCTTCTTTGTTCAGCTTATAAAAATCGCGAGCCGCCAGCACGCTAGACCCGCTGCGATTCATGAAGGTATGTGGCCACAGCAGCAAGGCCCGCTCGCCGTGGATCATTATCTCCTGTGTTTCCCCTTGGAAAGCACTTTTCTTCGTCCCACCGCCATTCGTTCCACTGCCGGCGCGACGCGTCAGTTCGGCCAGCACCATATACCCGACGTTGTGGCGAGTTCCCTCGTACTTGCGTCCCGGATTGCCCAGCCCAACGATCAGTTTCATGCACAGTATCTAAGGCCCCGCAGCGCCAGCAATGCAGCGCGGCGCGGCGGCCCAACCAGGAATAACGCGCTGTTATTCTTCGCTCGCCTCGCCCTCGTCCTCCGCCTTGCGACCGATGATCTCGGGCTCGGCCGATTCCCCTTCGGCCCCTTCCTCTTCGGTCTCTTCCTTGGCGAGCACGCAGTGGACGATCACCGTTTCGGGATCGGTCAACAGCGTCACTCCCTGCGGCAGCTCGATCTTGTCAGCCCGCAGGGCATCGTCGAGCTTCAACTCGCCGATCCGCAGCTCGAGCTTTTCGGGAATCGCGATCGCCAGGCACTCAATTTCAACCGAGTGCTGCAAATGCTCGATGTGGCCGCCGTCCTTCACACCCGGCGCTTCGCCGCGGAGGATGACCGGCACCTCGATCTGCAAGCGCTCGTCGGCCGAGACGCGGGTCAGGTCGACATGCAGCACGTGTGTGCCGAACGGGTCCCATTGCAGGGCGCGAATGAACGCCTTTTCCTTGACCGCCCCATCCAGGTCGACCACGCGGGCACCGTGACGCAGCGCCGCCTCCAAATGATCGGCCGCCACCTTCAGGCTTAACGTCTCTTCACCGTGCCCGTACAGTACGACCGGCACGCTGCCGGCCTGTCGCAGGCGGCGCGTGTGACGAGTGCCGTGCTCTTCGCGTTTCTCAACTTTCAACGCTTCCGACATGTGTATTCCTCGATAATTCTGGCAGCAGGGCGCTTCCGCCCGCAGGATCTCGACGCCTGCTCTCGGGCGTCACAGCACTAACCCAGGCGCTCTTAACTCTGACGCGCCCTGGTTGGCCGCTGTGGTGGCATTCCAGCGGCGGGCATGCCCAGGGTGGCAGCCACGGGTCGCTAGCTCGCGGGCGGCCGCCCGGCAAGCAGCGGTGGGGGCGGCGCGAATCTCGCCATTTTGGCGGAAATCGGCCGAATTGCAACCCCGGGAAAAAGGAAAACCGACCGGGCCGTCCACGGCTCTCGCGGGGCACCATGCTGTCAGTTCAGGCCCCCACCGGATCACACAAACAAGCGGCTGACCGATTCGTTGCGATGGATGCGCTTGATCGCCTCGCCCAGCAGCGGAGCCACGGTCAGGACGCCGATCTTGGAGGGGCCTTTTTCGACGTGCGGGGCCAAGGGAATCGAGTCGGTGATCATGACCCTTTCGATCGGCGCCGCCTGCAAACGCTCGATGGCCCCGCCGCAGAGGACCCCGTGCGTGGCGGCGACGTAGATCTTCTTCGCCCCCGCGTCATGCAATTTCTGCGCGGCGCCACAGATGCTGCCGGCCGTGCTGATCATGTCGTCGAACATGAAAGCGACTTTGCCGGCCACGGGTCCGCCGATGATGTTTTCCTGCTTGGTTTTTTCGGCACTACTGCGCCGCTTGTCGACGATCGCCAGCCGGCCCCCGAGACGCTTGGCGTGACCCAGCGCCCGCTTGATGCTCCCCTCGTCGGGGCTGACGACGACCATTTCGTCCTCGTCGATCCCCATCTTGAGAAAATGGTCGTTGAGGACCGGCGCCGCATATAAGTGATCCACCGGCACGTCGAAAAAGCCCTGAATCTGCGCGGCGTGCAGGTCCATGGTCAGCACGCGGTCCGCTCCCGCGCGGGTGATCAGGTTGGCGACCAGCTTGGCCGTGATTGGCACGCGCCCCTCGTCCTTGCGGTCCTGGCGTGCATAGCCGTAGTAGGGCATCACGGCCGTGACGCGCTCGGCGCTGGCGCGTTTGCAACTCTCGATCATGATCAAGAGTTCCATCAAGTTTTCATTGACCGGCGGGCAGGTGGGCTG
>CAMFLN010000166.1 GCA_945957305.1 uncultured Planctomycetaceae bacterium
ACACCGGTTCGACCGCGGTTTGCTCGGCGAGCGCCACCGGCAGGCTGGCGGTGACCACCTCCTTGGGCCGGGTGACTTCGCCGCGGCTGAGCAGGTGAATCGTCGGCACCAACTCCGGCGCTTCATGCCCCAGTACCGATGCAGTCGGCACTTCCAGCAAGCCATCGAACGGCGTGCCGGGCGTGGAAGCCGCCTTCTCAGGCACCGCCAACACGGCGCGGCCGATCGCCGCGAGTAATTCCTGCTTGCGGCGCTCCTCGTCGTCCGTCGGTTTGCGACCGGCCAAGGACTGTTCAAAGAGCCGATAGGCGCGGCGCGCTTCCTCGACCGCCAGGATGCGCGGATAGTGCTGCTTCTGGTCCGCAATCTCCATGGCGTTGACGATCGGGATCTCGACCTGCCGGCTGCCGGCGAACACAGCTTGCAGTCCGTAGTAGTCGCGCTGCGAGATCGCGTCGAACTTGTGATCGTGGCATCGGGCGCAAGCAATCGTCAGGCCGAGAAAGGCGGCTCCGGTCGTGTCGACCCAGTCCGACAGACGTTCGTTGCGCAGTTTTGGAGCATCCATGTTCGATTCATGGATTTGCGGCCCCAAAGCGTACAGGCCGGTCCCCAGATGCGCTTCGAGATGGCGCAGTTTCTCGGGTGGCATCACGTAGCTGCCGTCGAGATCGAGATTATCGGGCCAGATTTCGTCCCCGGCGATCTGTTCTCTGACGAATACATCGTACGGCTTGTCGTCGTTGAATGATTTGGCGACGTAGTCGCGGTAGCGCCAGGCGTTCTTGAAGTAGATGTCCGTCTCGTATCCGCCGGTGTCAGCATAACGGGCCACGTCGAGCCAGTGCCGCGCCCAACGCTCTCCGTAGTGCGGCGAGGCCAGAAGCTCGTCGATCAGTTTCGCGTAAGCCTGCGGATCGCTATCCGTGACGAATTGTTCCGTTCGCTCGGGAGTAAGGGGCAAGCCGGTCAGGTCGAACGCAGCACGCCGCGCCAATGTGCGTCGATCAGACAGCGGCGCTGCTTCGAGATGAAGCTCCGCGAGTTTCGTCAGAACAAACGCATCGATCGGGTTCTCGGCCGGTGTCTGCTCGGGCGTGATGGTCTGGGGAATATCCGGCCGACGTGGTCGTTGAAACGACCAATGGTTCTTACGCGCGGCGAAATCGTCGGGTTTGTCGATGTCAGTGGCACTTGCACGCGCGCCGCCCTCGATCCAACTCCGCACCAGCGCCAACTCGCTGTCGTTCAAGCGGTCCTCGGCTCGTGGCGGCATCTCGCCGGACTCGAGGCGCTCGTAGAGAAAGCTTTTCGCCGCATCACCGGGAACGATCGCCGGCCCCGATTCGCCCCCTTTAAGGATGCTGCTCGTGGAGCGCATGTCGAGCCCTGATTCCCGCTTCTGGTCGCCGTGGCAGCCGACGCATCTTGCCAAGAAGAGCGCGCTCGCGCGAGCGGCGATGGTCTCGGCATCGTTGGCGACTTCCTCGCCGCGCACCGCCGGAGCGCAGGCCGAAAGCACGACCGTCAGTCCGGTGAGCCACACCACGAGGCAACAGTGGGATGAAATGCGTGGCATGTGCCGCACTCCGCGGGCGGGTCGAACAAAGTTCGCAGGCGGGAACGAGGTCCGGAGGGCACTTGGTAGAAGACCGCAGGGCCGGGGGTACCAGCCGTGTAGTCTGTGCGATGGAGAGGGGGCACGCAATGTGCAAATTCCGGCATGCCGCAGACGCAGCCGAGGGCCTATTGCTGCGGGTACGCCCGGTAGTTCATGCGGCAGCCATTGGGGCCGCAGTAGCCGGTCCAGGCATCCGACATGTTGAACGCGCTATAGCCGCCTGGGCCAGCCGCAGTAGCGCCCCGGTAGCCCGTCGTTGTTACGGCCCGCGAGTTATAGCCCGAGATGTTGTACCCGTCGTAGGCGGCGGGCAGATAACCGTTGAAACCGTAGGCCGGATATTCGCCGTAGCTGTATCCGCCGAAGCCGAAGCCAACCGGATTGTAAAAAGCCGCGCGTGCAGGAGCCGGCCGGGAAACAGGCTGCGGCGCAACTGCGACAGGTGCATAGGTCGCCGGCGCCACGGCCACGGGCGCGGCAGACACTGGCGCTGCGTATCCCGCAACAACCACGGGGCTGTTGGTGACGCTACTGCCTGCGGCGTATCCGCCCGCGTAGTTCACAACGACAGGCACTTGGCGAGCCGGAGCAGTGGGTGTCGAGTAGGTTGCTGCATAAGCGGGCACCGAGGGTGCGGCATTGCGCACCGTGGTCGGCACACCGGGACCCACGAAGACCGGAGCGCGGTAACCAGCCACGACCGGCGTTGTGTGTCCGGTGGGGCTTTGTCCCGGCACAGCCGCGTATCCTGGCACGCCCATCGGCGCGGGGGCAAAGGGCCCCGCGGCATCAACAGTGGCGATCAGCGCGCAATGCACGATGCTGATTGCCAAGCAGACCAGGATGCGTTTTGTCAGCCGCATAGAAATCACGCGAGCATGCTGCAGTAAGGAGTGACGACGTATTGTAGCACCGTTCGCGGCGCGTCTAGCAATGGCGACCGTCATGGAGACAAAAACCGCCAGGCCGCGCGCCGGCAGTGCTAGCCAAGTGTGCCCCGGCAAGGATGGCTTACGAATTGAGCGCAGGCAAACTCCGCACAGAGCGCATTTCCGCGACGACCGGCGCCAGTGCACCTTTTCGAGTTGTCGCCCGGGCGGTTTCCTGGCCGCTGCGCTCGCCAAATGACAGCGAATGATGGTAGCGGTGGACAGTTGGCCTGCCAGGGATTTCCCGAGTCCCTGTCCGAGGATCCCGATTCACAGCCAGGTACCGCGCCAGCGATGTTTTTTGCCCTCGCACAGGCCGGCAGTTAGGCTGTAGCCGCGACCGCCGCTGGGCGACACCCTTGCGCGGCACAAGTCGCTCTCCCGCCGAACGACTCTCCACTGCGAGCCTGCCATGCCCCCAATTCACTATCAGGACCACACCGATACTGTCGAACGAAAGCTTGCGCTGTTGCGCGAGGCCTACTCCGCCGGTCAGCTCGACGTGGCGATGTCTCTGGCAGTGTCACTGCGCGACACGCTCGGTTATGAGCGCCAGTCGGCGCCGCCGGCGGCAGCGGCGGACGTGACGGCGGAGAGTTTTCTGCCAGTGTCGCAATTGCCTGCGCCCGTGATGCAGTGGGCGCGGGGTTGGTTGCACTGCCGTCCCCTGATGCTCAGCGAAACCTTAGGCATCGCGCGCGAGCATGAACCTGTGGATTTGAGCATCGCCCTCAAGGCCAACCAGATCATGGATCCGGGACGCGAATTGCGAGTCGCACGTTGGGATGCGGCGCAGCGCCGACTGTATGAAGTTCCTAGCCAGGTCTACAGCCACACACGGCATGAAGGTCAGGTGCGCTGCCGGCTCGTATTTCAAGCGGACGTCGCGGCGCATGAGTCGGGGCACTATTTTCTCTTCGCCGGCAATTCGCTGGCGGAATGCCCCGATTACGTGAGCGACCTGCGAGTTGCCGGCGAGGGGTATGGCCTAGACGTGGCGAACAATTTTTATCGCGTGGCGCTGTCACGACAGACCGGCCAGATCGAGCGGCTGACGTACGCCCGCGAGCATGGCCTGGAACTGTATGCCGGCGGCAAGGGACATGGGGAGCCGCCGGATATCGATTGGGGGCATGATTACGTCGACCAGGGGAACTTTCAGAAACTGCGCATGCGCAACTGGCCCGAGTGCCCGAACTTCGAAGTCGTGCGCGGCCCATTGTGCGTGCAAGTGCGGCGGTGGGGCTTTCCGTACAGTCCCTTGCACCCGTTGTTCACTCCCAGCCGTATGCACACTGATATTACGTACACGTTTTACTCCGGCGTGCCGTATTTTCTGAAGCAGGGGAGCATGGACATGGTGCAGGATTTCCGCATCGAAGCCATGCGCGACGACGAATGGGTTTTCTCAGGTTATTCGTTTACCGAGATGGTCTGGATCGACGCTGACGGCCGACTGCACGAAGGTGAAGTCCCGGCGGCGCAGAACGATGCTCTGTGGGGCGTCGGTTTTTACAACCGTACGAGCCGCGATTCCTTTATTGCCTTGCGACTGGCGCACGAAGCTCACAGGCGAGACAGCATCGCGCATGGTGGTGTGCCCACTTTGCATTATGCGGGGCACGGCCAACTGTGGAGCCGGTACCCTGCACAACAGACCGAGATGAAAGCCGGCATGTCGCTAAGGCAGAAAAATGCCTATTGGCTGGCTCCCTATCCCGTGCAAAATGCCGCGGAGCAAATTCAAGCGACACGCCAGGCGCTGTTGACGCCGCTGGTCCTACATAGCGAAATGCCGCCGAACCTGGCCGGCGCCGCGGCGGGAGGTCGCCCTTTAGCGCGCTACGGCGAAACACCCGATACGGCCGCGCTCAAGCCGCGCATCTGGCAAACGCTGCGCGAAGTACGCGATGAGCAACTGTACGAGATCGATGCCAACGTCGTCGACCTGGGTTTGATCTGCGATGTCCGTGAACGTGACGGCCGCGTGCAGATCCTGATGACAATGCCCCACCGTGGCCGGCCGGTGTATCAATTCTTCGTTTCCCAAGGAGGGGGCCGCGTCAGCGAAGGGATCCGCGAACGGCTGCTCAAGCTGCCCGGCGTACGCGATGTGGTCGTCGACTTTACCTGGGAACCGGCATGGACCGCGGCGCGACTGACGGATCGTGGCAGAGAGCAGTTGGGGATGATGCAGGAAAAATCGTGAACGATGAGAATTGTGGTAGTGCGGTAGCGAGCCGCCGCTGTCTGCCGCTTAGTTTGCGATTTACGTCAGGAGCTTCCACAATTTCGCGGCGTTGGTGCCCAGGATCTTTGTCTGATCATCTGGCGTAAAGAACGGAATCTTTTCGCGCACCAGTTCCAGCTCCTCCGCCAGAGTCGGGCGCTTATAGTAGGTTCTGGCTTTGCCGGGATAGCCGGTCCCCCAGAGCAGGCGGTCCGGACCGAATGCGTCGTACACCAGCTTCACCCACGGCAGCGCATCGCTAAAGGGGTATTTCTGCGATTTTGAAACGGAGCTCAGCTCCGAAACTTTCACGCGCACGTTCGGATACTTCGCCAGGGCCAACAGCTTTTGCATCTCGGGCATAGGATCCGCAACCGACAGGTCGATCTGGCTCAAGTGGTCGATGATCGTCGGCACTTCGGGGAATTGGCGGAGCATGACTTCCAGCTTCGGCAGTTGATCCGTCGCGATGAAAAAATTCAATACGGCGCCCAGTTGCGTCGCTTTCTGCCACATGCGACGCGCGGGCTCGGCGGTGAGCCAATCGTCTTTGCCCTTGTAGTAGATCGGGCTGAACCGCATGCCCGAGAGTCCGTGCTCCTCGATCCAATAGGCCAGCCGGTCAGCGACGTTCGCGTCGGTGGGATCGACGAGGCCGTGGCCACGCAGCCGCGTGGGACATGTGCGAACGCAATGCGCCGTGTAGCGGTTGTCCCAACCGTGGCAGATCGTTTGCACGAGGATGGCATGCGTCACGCCGCCTGCGTCCATGTCTGCGAGCAAGGCCTCGACCGTGCCGTCGGCATCGGGGGGCTGATAATCGGCCTGGTACGGATGCGCGAAAGAAAATCGCTGGGGGTCGTTGATCCACACGTGCATGTGGGTGTCGACCACGGGGGACTTGAATGGGGGTGTTGGTTTGGCCGTGGCGAAAGCTGAATGCAAACAACCAGCAGCAGCAGCGGAAGAAGCGGCAGCAAGAAATTCGCGGCGATCCAGCATTTGTCACCTCTCACCAACTGCCGCTGACGCCGCCGCCGCCGGAGCTGCCGCCGCCGCCGAACGAGCCCCCACCGCCGCCGAAGCCGCTCGATCCGCCGGAACTGCCGCTGCCCGACGAGAGAACCGAAACACCGACATCGCCCAGCACGCGTCCCCAATACCAGACGTCGTACAGGTCCCCGGTCCACACGCGGCGATGATGTTGCCGGCGCATGGAGTTGAAGAGCAGCAGCAAAAAGATCACGGCGAAGACGACGAGCACCAACGTGGCCGTGATGTCATCGTGATCGGGCGGATCGTGGCGAATTTCAGGCACCCCTTCGAGTTTGACCCCCGCGTCATCGGCCACCTTGTTGGCCAGAGCGACTGTCAGCTCGTTGATGCCGTCGGAATAGCGCCCCGCTTTGAAATACTGGTCGCGCACCTTGCGCCACAACGACCCGCACCACGAATCCGGCAGCGGCCCTTCGAGCCCGTAGCCGGTGTGAATGCGGATCTTGTGCTCGTTGACGTCGATCACGACCAGCGCGCCGTTGTCTTTACCTTTCTGGCCGAGTTTCCACAGTTCGTAATGACGCTGGCCGAAATCGGCGATGTCCTCGCCGTCGGCCGTGCGAATGGTGAGGACCTTGATCTGGGCCGAGGTCTTGCGCTCAAGCTCGGCCAGATAATCCTCGAGGCGCTGGCGCACAGCCGGCTCGATGATTTTCGCCTGATCGACGACGCGCGTGCCAGGGTCGCGCACGGTGACCTCGGCCCGCGCCAGCGTAGCGCAACAGACCGACAGTATGCCGGCCAACACCACGAGGCGCGCCACTGCTTTGTCAGCTCGAAAAGTTCGGGTGCCATGCTCACGCTGGCGTGAGCATGGTTTTGCTTGCAGTAGGTGTCCTCTCGACGCTTCGGCATGGCCACGTCGAGCGTGGCCATGGCACCCCCA
>CAMFLN010000167.1 GCA_945957305.1 uncultured Planctomycetaceae bacterium
AATAAGCGTGGCAACGAGAGGCCGGCCAGGCCGAGGCCTCCGATTTGCAGCATCTGCCGGCGGGAGAGGGTGCGTGGCATCCTTCGGCGAATCCGTTTTTCATTGCGGCGGGAAAGTCAGGCAGGTCCCGACAGTTTACGCGAGCCACCCCCGCGCAGCAACGAAATCGCGCAGTGAGTTCCCTCTGCCCGCGGCCCTCAGCCCGCGATTCAGGCCGCTGGCCCGTCGAACAACAATTTGGCAACAGCCCAAATCGGAATCAGCAGAAAGAACAACACGACCAATACGCCCAGCAGCGACGACAACACGGCAACATCTCCTGGCACAACGGACTCGAAGGACGCAATTAAAAAATTGGTAGCCGGCAGGTCCCCAGTCTAACCAAACCAGGTGGTGCCGTTAAAGGGGCTGACCGCCGGCTTGTTGGGCGGCGCCCCGGTCTGCAGAATGGCACTGTGATTTTCGCCCTTATTTGGCCACAACAAGCTCCTGCCGTTGAACTTTCGATGTCCAATGTCCCGCAACCCACGCCGGCTCCTGCCCGCATGTTGTCAGTTGATGCCTTGCGCGGCTTTGACATGTTTTGGATCATCGGCGCGGACACACTGGTCGCCGGTTTGAAACCCCTTTCAGACTGGCCGCCGCTGGTCTTTGCCGCGGACCAGTTGGAACATGCCCAGTGGCACGGCTTCACGTTCTACGATCTGATTTTCCCCCTGTTTGTGTATCTCGTGGGGGTCTCGATCACGTTCGCGCTTTCTTCACGGCTGGCCGCCGGCGGGGATCGACGCGATGTGTATCTGCGCATTGCGCGACGCACGCTGCTGCTGTATGTGTTGGGGGTGTTCTACTACGGTGGATTGTCAAACTCGTGGGCCGAGATTCGCTGGGTGGGCGTGCTGCAGAGGATTGCGATCTGCTACGGCTGTGGCGCCATCGTGTTTTTGAATTTCCGCCCGCGCGGCCAGTTGGTCCTACTCGCTACGATTCTGTTGGGATATTGGGCGCTGCTGGAATTTGTTCCGGTGCCTGGATTCGAGCCCGGCGATTACACGCCCGAGGGGAACGTCGCCGGCCACGTCGATCGCTTATGGCTGCCCGGACGTGCCTGGTACCGCGAGTGGGGTTGGGACCCCGAGGGTCTGCTGAGCACTCTGCCGGCGGTCGGCAGCTGCTTGATCGGCATTCTGAGCGGCGAATTGCTACGCGCGGGACGGATCGTGCCGCAGCGCAAGACGCTGGGTCTCATCGCCGCGGGGCTGGCGGCCTTGATGCTGGGTTACGCCTGGAGCTACGCTCTGCCCATCAATAAGAAGATCTGGACCTCGTCGTATGTCTTGGTCGCCGGCGGATACTGTTGTTTGCTGATGGGCTTGTTCTACCAGCTGATCGACATCTGGAACTGGCGACGCTGGTGCTGGCCGCTGGTGATCATCGGTTCTAACGCCATACTCATTTACATGGCGGCGGAACTCGTGCCCTTCGACAAAATCGCCTTGCGCTTTGTGGGCGGAGACGTGGGTGCCTGGCTGGGTGAGTGGGCCGGCGTCGCGGCGGCGGCGGTCCAACTCGGCTTGGAATTCGCCATCCTGTGGTGGATGTATACGAAGCGAATTTTCATCCGCATCTAAGCATCACCATCCACCGCGGTGCCGAGATGTCCGCGACCGCCTCAGGCATCGCGCTCGTCGGTGTCGAAACCGGCGAGTGACGCCGGCATTTTCGGCACGTGCAGTGTGCCGCCGTCTGGCGTGGCAAGCGCGATAAAACTGCGCCGCGCGCGCCACTGGGGGTGGTCGCGCGTTTCGCTGAATGATAGCACGGGCTCGCAACAGGTGTCGGCGTCGGCAAAGATTGCCAGCCACTCGTCGCGTGTTTTTTCCGCAATCGCGGCCGCAAGTCGAGCGGCGAGATCATCCGCATCCGCAACGCCGCCGTGAAAAGCGGCGTTCGACAACTCCGGCAGCCCCAAGCGCGTCACCAACTCCAGCCAGAACTTCGGTTCCAAGGCTCCGATCGTGAGATATCGATGGTCCTTAGTGCGGAAGATGCGATAGCACGGCGCCCCGCCGCTGAGCAATTCTCCGTCGCGGCGCGGATTTCCCCCCTGCGCCTCGGCGCCGGCGTACAACGTCGACATCAGCGGCAACAGCTGTTCGGACATGCTCACGTCGATGTGACGTCCTCGCCCTGTTTTTTGGCATTCGAACAGCGCCGCGACGATCAACATGGCGGCTGCGTAGGAACCCGCCGCGGTGTCGGCGACCTGCAGTTGCGGATTCGGCGGCGACGCGGTTTCTCCGCCGGCAATCGATAACACGCCAGCCAGCGCCTGGTAGTTCAAGTCATGCCCCGCCCGCTGGGCGTAAGGGCCGGTCTGACCGTAACCGGAAATGCTGCAGACAACAATTCGTGGGTTGAGCGAGGCGAGCTTCGCATAGCCGATCCCCAGCTTATCAATGACACCGGGGCGAAAACCTTCGAGCACGACGTCGGCTTGCCTGACCAGTTCATAGAACCGCGCGCGGTCGTCGTCCTGTTTCAGATTCATGGTGACGATCGACTTGCCCCGATTCACCGTGGCATACGTCGCGGATACGTCGCCGACCATCGGCGGCCAGAGGGCCATGTAATCGCCCGGCGCCGGCGGCTCGACCTTCGTCACCTGCGCTCCCATATCACGCAGCACCTGTGCCGCCAGCGGCCCCGGCAATAAGAGCGACAGGTCAATCACATGAATTCCCGCCAGCGGACCCATCGACGTCAACTCCTCGAAGCGAATGCAAGTTTGCGACCATGCCAACGCGTACGTCGCGTGCATGTTCGTCAAGGACGGCCGTCACACTACCATTCCGCGCTGCGTTCGCCTATCAGGCCGTGACCGATGATCGCCGCCACGGCCTGCGCGCGGTATCATGTGGCTGGTCACAAACAGTCGCCGGCGGTGGAAAGCAGCCATGCAACAAATCAAGATTTTCAAAGGCATTGAAAACGATCTTTCGACGCTCGAAAGCGAGGTTAACGAGTGGATTGTCGATTCGGGTGCCGACGTCATTAATATTTTCGGGAACATCGCTCCGCAAAGCGGCAGTGGGCCGGGCAAGTCGGGCAGTCAAACCCACTCGGAGTTTCCCCCCTCGGATATTTTGCTCATCGTCCACTACCGCAAGGTGTAACCGCCCCGCGGCGCCTCTTTGTGCATCTTCGCGCGCGAACCTGCCTCGGCCACGTTACGTCATAAGGCAGCGTGCAACCGACTAACTCTTACGGCAGCTCGAACCGCGGTGAGCGAATGGCGATTCCGGTGTTCCAGGTCGATGCGTTCACGGATCATGTCTTCGGCGGCAATCCGGCCGCTGTGTGCCCGCTCGAAGAATGGTTGCCGGCTGCAACACTGCAGGCGATTGCCGCGGAACACAATCTTTCGGAAACCGCTTACCTGCACCGTACTTCAGCGGGCGTGTACGACTTGCGCTGGTTTACCCCGGCCGTGGAAGTCGATCTTTGCGGCCACGCGACGTTGGCCTCGGCGCTCGTCGTTTTCGAACAGTTGGAGCCGCGCCTCGACGAAGTCGCATTTGACACCCGTAGCGGCCGGCTGGTCGTGCGCCGCCTGGGAGAGCGACTATCGATGGACTTTCCAGCGCGGAAACCAATTCCTTGCGATCCCCCCCACGGCTTTGAAACGGCACTAGGGGCAATGCCCGAGGCGGTGCTCAAATCGCGCGATTTTGTGGTCGTCTTTCGTAGCGAAGAACAAGTTCGCAACCTTGTGCCTGACATGAGACTCGTCAAGCAGTTGCCGAGCCTGGGCTTGATCGTCACGGCCCCGGGCGACACCGTCGATTTTGTCTCGCGGTTCTTCGCGCCGCAGTCCGGTGTCGACGAAGATCCCGTGACCGGCTCCGCGCACTCGACGCTCGTCCCCTATTGGGCCGAACGTTTGCAAAAACGGCAGCTTCACGCCCTGCAGGTTTCTCGCCGCGGCGGCGAACTGTGGTGCGAAGATCGCGGCGACCGAGTCGAGATCGCCGGGCAGGCCGTCCTCTACTCGCGCGGCACGATTTTGATTTGAGCGACGGTGCTCATTCGATGGCGCTAATTCTCGCTCAACGTCGCGGCGAGCAATAACGCGCCACAGACTATGATCGGCGCCGCGATCGTCGCCAAGGGTCAGGCATAGAGTTTCCGGCGGAAGGGAAATCGCAGGGCCGCCGTGATGCCCGTTGCACCAGGGACGTTAAAACATATCCTTAATTACTGCCAAATCCGGAGCTATTGCCAATCAGCAGCGTGAGTCCTGACCAGAGGACTAATGCAACACAACTTAAAATGGCAGTGAGAATTCGCGGCGACATCGTCAGGAATTCTACACGTCTCGCGCAACACCGGCGATGTTGACGCCTAGGATCTGGCCGTCGTGTGGCGTACACTAAGTGGCAGTTTGCTTCCGACAGACCGACACGCCCATTCTTTGCGATTCATGTCCACTCCACCTGCACAGTTTGGTGGCGAAGAACACTTCGCCGCAACACCGGAACGTCTGTACGCGCAGCTAACTGATCTCGACGCCATGATGAAGACCGTGCCCGACCTGGTGTCGGCCGAGCGCGTAGACGAGCGTTCGATGCGTGCCGTCGTGCGGCCGGGCTTTTCGTTTCTGCGGGGCACGCTCAAACTGGTGATTTCACTCACCGATACGCAGCCCCCCTCGGCCGCGGCCATGACGATTGCCGCCCAGGGGATCGGCGTCTCGATGCGCGTCGTCTCCCATTTGCAGATCGCGGGCGCAGGGACCGGCTCGAAGCTAACTTGGGATGCCCAGTTGGCCGAAGTCAAAGGTTTGGCCGCCGCGCTGAGCCCCAGCCTGATCAAGGCCGCGGCCGACCAAGTCATCCGCCACGCCTGGACACAAGTCCGCAAGCAGCTGGGCGAATAAATACCAGCCTACCGACTACTAGCTACCGACTACCGCACTTCACTGGAACGCGGCAAAGTCTTTGCCCAGCAGTGCCGACGCGATCTTTAATTTCATGATCTCGTCGGTCCCTTCATAGATGCGGCAGACCCGCACGTCCTGCAGGTGTCGTCCGACGCGGTAGAGTTCTGACCAGCCGCGTCCGCCGTAGACCTGCACGGCGCGATCGGCCGCTTCCCAGGCCGCGTTGGTCGCGAAGAACTTGGCTTCGGCTACCAGGAAGTCCGCTCGCGCCGCGAGCTCGGCGTCGTGCGGCGCGGCGTCGCTTGCGCCTTTTGCCACAGCCGCGCGTTCGACCAGCGCATCGCTGGCCGCGCGAGCCATCTCGATCTCGGCAATGTGCTCCTGCACCAATTGATGTTTGCCGATCGGCTTGCCGTGCTGGATGCGCGTGCGTGCGTAAGACAACGTCTCGTCCAGGCAGTCTTCAATGACTCCCAGGCAGCCTGCCGCCACGCTGAGTCGTCCGGAAACCAATGTTCCCATGGCGATGCGGAAGCCGTTTCCTTCTTCGCCCAACAGGTTTTCGGCCGGAACCGGATGATCGGTCATCTGGAACATGCCGGTGTTGGCGGTGAACATGCCCGGCTTGGCGTGCAGATCTTCGGCCTCGAACGTGGCTCCGGAAGTCTCGACGATAAAGGCGCTCATGCGCCGCTCTTTGCCGGTCTTTCCTTCGGGATAGCCGAAGGCCACGACCGCGTTGGCGATCCCGCCGTTCGAGATCAAATACTTCACGCCGTTGAGCAAAAAGCGGTTGCCGTCACGACGGTAGGTCGTCGTCATTTCGAGCGGGTTGCTGCCGGCGTCGGGTTCGGTCAATCCGAAGGCCAGGATCATGTCCCCGCGCGACGAGGGAGTGAGATAGCGCCGATGCTGGTCCGCGTTGCCATAGCGCAGAATCGGATACTGTCCAATCGAAGTCTGGCCCGAGAAGAAAGTGCGTACGCCGGTCCCTTCGCGGCCGATCCGCGCCAGGGCCCTCGCGTACGTCAGCGCGTCGGCGCCGCGTCCGCCATATTCAACCGGGATGGGCATGCCGAGCAGCTTGTATTTTTTCGCCAGTTCGATCGTCTGGTCATTAAATCGATGCTCGACGTAGCAGAGCTCTTCGGTCGGGCGAAGCTCTTGGCAATAAGCGTCGACGTCGGCCAGCAACTGCCGGCTGCTTTCCGCGTTCATAATCGTTTCTCGAACGTGCCAAATGGAATTAAGAGGGGCATGCGGCGAGACAGGAACGACAGTCACCGCCCTGGCCGGAACGCCCTTCGCCTCGTGGACCAGATCAAACTCCGACGACTTTTTCCGTGGACGTCGGATACCGATCCAACAGGCGGCGCAGGTGTAATTCTACGCAACCGGCCAGGATACCGGGGTTATAGCCCCCCTCCAAGATACTGACCAGTCGGCCGCCGGCATGAGAGTCAGCCACGTCGAGCACAGCGTCGGTCAGCGGTTCAAAGTCTTCGATCTCGAGCCCGAGCGAACCCACCGGGTCCGCCGCATGGCTGTCGAAACCCGCGCTGAGCAGAATCAACTCGGGTTTGATTTTCTCTGCAAACCGCTCCAGTTCTGTGCAAAACGCGCGGACGTAATCCTTGCGTGATAAGCCAAACTCGATCGGCAAGTTCAGCGTCGTGCCAAGACCGTCGCCGCTGCCGGTTTCATCCTTCCAGCCCGTGCCGGGGTAAAACGGCCAACGATGGATCGACAGAAAGCCGACGCGCGGGTCCTGCCAAAACA
>CAMFLN010000168.1 GCA_945957305.1 uncultured Planctomycetaceae bacterium
AGGGATCGTAAGTGCCCAACTCTTCGATCACAGCGCCATCGCGCGGTTTGCGCGAGTCGACCGCACAAATGCGGAAGAACGGCCGATGCTTCCGCCCCATTTTCTTCATCCGAATTGTGACTGCCACTCGGTCCTCCTGAGAAAGAATTTTGCGACGCGGTAAGCGTCAAGTAAAAGTTATATGTTCGCGGGCATCAGTTGGGCCGGCCTGTGGTAAGTTAGCCGCGCCGGTCGCCGCCTGATCCCGGATTGCCGTTTGGCCCTGGATTGGTGTTATCACGTCCGCGTTTCTCATCCCGTTTGCGTTTGCGCATTTCCTTTTCACGCTGCTTCTTCAGATCGGTGCGTTCGCGAGCGGAGAGCCGCTTGCCCGTCCCTTTCTTTTGCCGCGCGAGCGTGGAACCGGGATCCAGAAAGCCCCCTTTTTGCAACTGCTGCACTTCGCGCATCCGCTCGCGAATGCCCATGCCGGCCATGCGTTTCATCATGTCGGCCATGCCGTCGAATTGTTTCACCAGCTGATTCACTTCGGCCGGTTCGACTCCGGCCCCTACAGCGATCCGACGTCGACGGCTTTGGTCGATCATTTTCGAGGGATTGCGCCGCTCGGCAGGGGTCATGGCATCGATGATGCCGACCAGCCGCTTCATATCCCCTTCGGCGTCGACATCTCCCATCATTTTCGTCAGACCGCCCATGCCCGGGATCAGGCCCATGATCTTGTTCAGGGGGCCGAGCTTGCCGATCTGGCTGATTTGCTTGCGGAAGTCTTCGAGCGTGAATTCTCCGCGCCGGAGTCGCTCCTCCTGCTTCTGCATCTCGTCCTGGTCGAACTTCTGCTGCGCTTGTTCGACCAGCGTCAGCACGTCCCCCATGCCCAGGATGCGGCTGGCCATGCGGTCCGGGTGAAATTCCTCCAGGGCGTCGAGATGCTCGCCGGTTCCCATGAACTTCAGCGGCACGCCCGTCACGGCTTTGACGCTCAGCGCGGCGCCGCCGCGAGCATCGCCGTCGAGCTTGGTCATGATGCAGCCGTCGAGCTCCAGCGCTTCGTTAAACGCTTTAGCGCTGTTGACCGCGTCTTGTCCGGTCATGCCGTCGACGACGAGGTAGACCTGGTCCGGCGTCACGCGGCGATCAATGCGCTGCAATTGGTCCATCAACTCTTCGTCGATGTGCAGACGCCCCGCCGTATCGAGAATCACGACCTGGGCCCCTTGGGCCTTGGCCTGCTTGACACCGTTCTGGCATACAGCCACGGGGTCGGTCGACCCTTCTTCCAAGTAGACCGGCACGCCGAGTTGTTCGCCGATGACCTGCAATTGGTGCATGGCCGCGGGGCGCTGTAAGTCGGCCGCGACCAGCATCGGCTTGCGCCCGCGTTCGAGCAGCAACCGCGCCAACTTGCCGCAGGTCGTCGTTTTGCCCGAACCTTGCAGCCCGCACATCATCAGCACGGTCAAATCCGGCTTCAGATGCAACGAGTGATCGACCGGCCCCATCAGGTTGACCAGCTCGTTGTAGACGATGCCGACGACCTGCTGATCGGGGCGCAGGCTTTTCAGAACTTGCTCGCCCACCGCCTGCTGGCTGACCCGGTCCATGAACTGCTTCACAACCGGAAAACTGACGTCGGCTTCCAGCAGCGATTGTTGCACCAGGCGCAGGCCGTCGCGCATGTTGGACTCGCTGAGCCGGGCTTTGCCGCTCAACGTCCGCAATGCGGAGCTCAGGCCATCTTGCAACGATTCAAACATGTTCAGGTTTGCAACGCAAAAAGCAGTTCACTCGGCACGCCATCGGGGCGAACCGTGGTCTGGTGTAATTACCCTTGGCCCGCCACGACCTGTCCCTGGCTACAGAAACTCAGCCCGCGGCAATGGCAACAGTCCATGGCTCGCGCACTTTAACCGCATCCGCTTGACGGCAACCACCTCCGCAAGGGAGGGCGGCTGCGCGCGCAATCGGCTCTGCCGCTGTGCGAAGCAGACTGCAGGGGCTATCCCAGGTCGATTGGGCGAAAACCAGGATTCTAGCCAATGCCCTCCCCGGTTGGCAATCCTCGTTCCGCTGTTAAGTCCGGAGCCAGGAACGGGGTTAAGACCATTGCCCGCCGGAGTGCCGCCAAATCCTCCGGGGCGATTTGCTCACCGGGTTTGCGTTTGAGTTATCCGCCGCTTGGCAAGTAGTTGCCTTTCCTGTCACGGTCCATGAGAATGGCAGAAACCGGAAGTCGCGGAGGCAACGATCGTGTCCGATTCGGCCGACAGTTCCCGCTGGCGCGAGCCCCCGCCCAGCCCCTCCGTTGTAGAGCCACCCATCGCTCAACTGGTCGGAGTGTTTGAAGTGCCCTCCAATCAGGGGGTGTCGCATGGCTATCGAGCGGCCCAATTGCGCTCGAAAGCGGAGCGGCAACGCCGTCAGACGGTGGTACTTCTGTCGGTTCTGACCCTGGGGGTAGCGGCGACCTTCGGTGCTGCCTTTGTTTACCTGGCCCAGCGGCCTGGCTCTGCGGGTCTCGTTACCCTCGGTCCCGTGCCTGACCAGGCCGTTGATGAACTCAGTGCACTATCGATTTCTCTCCCCCGGCAGTCGGAACTCCTTCCCGGGCAACGACTTCGCTTCGCCCTCGTCGACCCCGTCCCCGGCATGAAAATCGACGACGAAACGGGGGTCTTCACTTGGACGCCGACCGAAAGGCAGGGACCGCGAGAATACTCTGTCGCGGTAACCGCGGCAGTTGACGAGCGTTTAGTCGCTTCGCGCGAGTTCCGCGTTTCTGTCCGCGAACGTAATCGCCCGCCCCAAATCGCCGTTATCGCGGAACAGCAGTGCACGGCCGACCAGACGCTATCCTTCGAAATCAAAGCCCGCGATCCCGACCAGCCGCCCCGGGAGCTGCGGTTTGAATTGCTCGACGGGGCTCCGCCAGGGGCGGAATTGGATCCACTGACAGGCCGCTTCACCTGGACGCCGACCGGGGACAGCAATTCGACGTATAGGGTCAGCTTTGCCGTGCGCGAGTTGGGCAGCGAGGGGCTGACGGCCAAAGCCGCGTTTACGATTCGCCTGGCGGAGCGGAAGGGCGCCCCTGAGGTGGTCCGCCGTGAAATGCCCGGCAGCGACATGCCGCGATCGGCGACGTCCCGTGGCTCGGTATCGGGGAATGCGGTGCTCGAAGGGGAGGGGACCGCGGGCAAACCTCAAAAAAAGCCTGGGGATGACCAGTTGCTGTCGCTGTTTAGCGAGCGGAAGCTGCTCAATCCCAAGTTCTATCCGGCGCTGCGCAAAATCATGTCCGAGCGCTTCGTTCGCGAGTACGAAGCGGGCATCAAGCAAGGGCTGGGGGCTGACGCCGGCGACATGCAGGCCTGGTTCGACGCGCATAAGGAAATCTACGAAGAGCTGACGATCGCGATCGACCCCGACCACGATCGCATTCCCACGGTTTTTTCGCTGTTCAACGAGCTGCGCAAGAATTTCGAACGCGTCTTGCCGGCTTATGGCGAACTGGCCATTGCCACGGCAATGGTGTGGGACGACGAAGGGGTGGTCAACAATCTCGAAGGGCTGGCCAAACGCGCGAAAGCCACTGTTCCCAGCGATCGGCTCAACGGTCTGGAAAACTTCCGCTACCTGGTCGATGCCGAGCCGTGGATGCAGGGGCGCGTGCAGTTTGCGCCGTGGGAGTTTCTCACGCACGTCGTCAATAACAAGACGCCACGCGACGAACGCGAATGGGCACTCGAGGCCTATGTTGCGCGGCGGACCATGATCGGCAAATGCTACCACGATGTGCCCTATGACTCGTTGATGTTGAAGACGCACTCCGCCCAGGCGCAACTCAACGGCCAGCGCTACACGCTGCCCAATTTGTTGCAATACGGAGGCGTGTGCTCGTACCAGGCTGATTTCGCCGCGCGCGTGGCGAAATGCCTGGGCGTTCCGGCGGAATCAGTCGGGGGAAATGCGCATGACGGCGAGGGGCACGATTGGGTGATGTGGGTCGAGCTGAGCCACATGACACGCGATCACATCGGCTTCACGCTGCAATCGCACGGACGTTATCGATCGCATCGCTATTACGTCGGTCGCTTGCGCGATCCGCAAAGCGGCCAGGAGATTAGCGATCGCCAACTGGAATTGCGCCTGCACCTGGCGGGCGACAACGTGCAGAACAAGCGACACGCCGATCTCGTGATGCGCGCCTATCCGACGATTGCCGCGCTCGAAGATTTCACGCCTAAACAGCGGTGGGAATTCCTCGCGGCGACCTTGGCGCTGTGCCCTGGCAATGAGGCCGCGTGGCATGCCGCGGCGCAACTGGCCAAGGATCACTCCGGCGAAAAAGAATACGAGAAGTACGTCACCGCGGCACTCGACCAAATGTTCCATACGTTTGCCGCATTTCCCGATTTCACTTGGGAAATCTTCGACGATTTGGTGAGCTACGATCCGCACATTCGCACGCGCATGGAGCTGCACGCGCGGCTGTTGAAAATGTACGAACGGGCTAGCCGGCCTGATCTGGCGAGCAAAGCCTGCCTGAAGCTGGTCGATTACCTGGTGGCCGATCAGCGCCAGGGCGAAGCAATCGCGGGCCTTGCGCATTCGATCAAGGCTTTCCCCGATGAAGGGACGATCGTGCCGGCGCTGTTGGACCGCTTGGAGTCGCTGTGCGGCGACTCCGATGCCGCGAAGGCGGAACTGGCGCAGTTTTATGCCGAGTTCCTGCCGCTGGTGCCGCCCATGCGCGACGACCAGGTAAGCCCCTACTGCATGAAGATGCTGGAGCGCGGCATCGCCCGCTTCAAGAAAGCAGGGCAGGGGGACCTGGCACAATCGGCCGAGCTGCAACTTGCCAGGCTCAAGGAACTCGACAAACCGCTCATGCCGTGACGCGAGTGACAGTCCACCACACAAAAACCACTGCGCTTCGCGTCAGTAGGGTGCGTCAAATCAGTCCGTCAGCACCCAGTTGGCACGCAGCATGTGCTTGCTGTTTTCCAGCTCTTGGGCCGTGAGCGGCTTGCGGCTTTTCAGGTTGTCTTGCACCTTCTTCGCCTGATCAATGCTGGCTTCCTGCACCAAACGCGTAATGCCGTTCGAGTCTTGCACGGCGAACCAGGTCGGTTGCACCTTGCCATTGGCGGGATTCGTGGCCGGCAGCCGCACGGTCAGGTAACCGCCGAGTACGGGATCGCGATGCCGAATGATGACGTAGCCGCGGCCGTTGCCGGTGATGCCTTGGATCTCGGTGGTCTCGCCCGGCTTGGGAGTTTTCACCGCGTAAAACTTGCCGGCGGGAACGGTGTAATTCTCGGTCCAGGCAGCGCCATCCGCGCGATGCAGTTGAAAAACGAACGGCTTGGTCGTCAGGTTGTAGAGCCGCCCCTCGCCGACGGGGATGTTTTCGTTTTCTTCGTCAACTTGGGCGAAGGAGACAGCTGAGAGACACAGCAGCAATCCGCCCACCAAGGTGCAGCGTGCCAGGGAAGAGCTAAGGCCAACTAGAAAACGACGTTGCATTGCGGGCATGAGGAATGCTCCCGGCTATTGTTCGCGGCGTGGGTTATTTGCCGATCTGCTTAATGGCTTCGGCCGCTGCTTCGCGGACGGCAAGGCTCTCGTCGTCGAGTGCCTTTTGCAAGGCGGGAAGTGCCGAACGCGCCGGGGCGCCGATGTCGCCGAGCGACGAGGCAGCCTCGTAGCGAGCCAGTTCGGTCTCCCCCTCCTCGACCACCTTGGTCAGCAAAGGGACCGCCAATTGTACGATGTTTTTATCTTCCGGGACGATGCGTAGCAGGGCCCACACGCTGACCAGTCGTAATACCCGGTCCTTCGAATCCAGATTTTTCCGCAATTCCGGCACTGCCGCGGCCGCAGGCGGGCCGATTTTGCCCAGGGCGTAACAGGCCGAAACGCGGACATCCTCCTCGGAATCGGTCAGAGCTTTCACCAAGGCCGGCGTCGCTGCGGCGCTGTCAGGACCAATCGCGGCCAGGGTAAACAACAGCTCGCGGCGCTGCTCCGGCTGGGCTTTTTCGAGCGCCGCGACAAGGTGCGGGACGGCCCCCTTGGCCTCGGCCCCCATGAGTCCCAGCAAGCGTACTGCTTTGTCATGCATTGCCGGGTCTTGCAATCGCTCCGCGACACGCGGCACGATTTCGTCGCCGAGCGAGGCAATCGCGCTATACACATGCGCCTGCACCGCCGGATCGGGATCGTCGAGCGCCGCCACCAGCGGCGGACCCACCAAATCGGGCGCAGCGTCCAATTCGACGAGCGCCCGGGCAGCTCCGCGGCGCACGTAGACGTTGTCTTGTTTCAGCGCGGCGACAATCAGGTCGATCGCCTTGGTCACCGCAGGCTTGTTGTCGGGATCGAGCTTGGCGACCGCCCAAGCGGCAACCATGCGGAGAAACTCGTCCTGGTCCTCTTCGGCCTTTTCGAGCGCGGCCACGGCGTCGGTCGCGCCGATCTGGCCGAGCGTGAAGGCGGCCGCGTAGCGAATGGCGGCGGTCGAATCATTCAAGAGTTTGCCGACCTGCGGTCCGGCGGATTTAGCATCAGGCCCGATCGCTCCCAGCGCCAGGATGGCCTGCATGCGAACCTCAGGCTCCTTGTCGTCAAGCAGTTTAATGAGATCCGGCACCGCGGCCTTGGCCGGCGGGCCGATTTCGGCCAGCACGACACTCGCCCAGTAGCGGCCTTGCTT
>CAMFLN010000169.1 GCA_945957305.1 uncultured Planctomycetaceae bacterium
GCGACGATCTTCGAACGTGACGGTCACATTGCACTCATCGGCCACGACCTTGATTCGCGGGTGCTCCGTCGGCAGCAGCATGTGGTGGTCGAGCTCGCCGGTGATCTTGCGCAGCGCATCGCGCGCTGCGATGAAATCGACCACGTAGGCATTTTCATCGAGTGGCCCGTAGAACTCGGCGGCGACCTTGTAGTTGTGGCCGTGCAATCGTTCGCAAATGTTGCCAGCAAAAGTGATAAAGTGCGCAGCACTAAAGACGAATGCTTCCTTGGCAAGTCGGACGTGGTATTGTTCGGTCACAGGCGGCCGCTCAACTCTTGGTGTGCATGATTACCAGCTCAAGTTGCATAGAATCTCAAGGGCAATTCGATTATGCCCTCGCGCAATGCGGCAAACAAACCGGCAGTCACCAGATCGGCCGTGGTGCCGGGATTGCGGCGGTGGCCGTCGGCGCGTAACCAGAAATCGAAATCCGACGCCGCTTCGTGATACGCCTGTTCACCCGGTTGACCAGCGGCTAATACGCTGCCGGCAAGATTCGCCGCTTGGTTGGCCACGGCCGCGCCGCATTTGCGCGCGATCAGGCTATCGGCAAATTGGCTCATCAGTGTCAGGTGCGCGAAGACAATGGTGTCAGCCAACGGCCAGCGTGATCTTACGCCCCGCTGCAACGCCGGCAGGATCACGTCCCAAACTTCGGCGAAGCCATTCGTGTATTGCCGCGCCACCAGGTCGCGCCCAGCCGCCAACTGCATGGCATGCAGAAGATTCGCCGGCGGCGGGCCCGCAAGATCCGCTTCGTCGACTTTGCCCATGCTGCCGGGCTGGGCATACCGAATGGCCTCATAGACCAGCCGCGTGTCCTCGGCATCAAGCTGAGCAAGTATTTCGGCCACGCCGGTTTGCAGATCTTTTGTTTGCGGGACCATGCCAAGCGGCACGAGGAGCAGGACAGTTCCCAGGTTGGTGTTGGTCCCTACAGCATGCCGGGTGCTGCGGATCGCGGCGAGCACGGCTGCCCCCAGGCGACTTCCTGACGCGGCGCTAGCGAGCGCCGGGCCAATGACGAGGGCACTCGTGGCAAAGTCGAGATAGGTCAGACCCTCGAAATCCGCGCCGCGATGTACATTGCCCGGCTTGGGCGCCGTCGCCTCGAGTAAACACGCCATGCCCGCAAATTGCGCGACCTGTGTGGGCCAATCGCTGGCGAATCGCCTTTGCACGAGTCCTATGCTCCCGGCCAAGAAATCCTCTTCGTCCGCGAATAGCCACGGACAGAGGACCTCAATATACCTGGCGCCGGCAAGGCGGTAAGATAGGGGTTAGCCGTCTTAAACGGGCAATGCCGGCTGGGTGGGTCAGCGGCCGGCTCGTCGTGCCGGCTATGCCGGAGAACGCGGCATGGCCGATCGCGAGCAAAATTCTAGGATTACGAGGGTGCCCAGGCCCCTTGCGCAACCGAGGATGCAGTGACTGAACAATCATTCCTATCTGAACACTTCATCAACCGCGAGTTGAGCTGGCTGGAGTTCAACGCGCGCGTCCTGGAAGAAGCCGAAGACGAGACGAATCCGCTGTTCGAGCGGGTCAAGTTTCTCTCGATCTTCAGCTCGAACCTGGATGAGTTTTTTATGATCCGGGTGGCCGGTTTACGCGAGCAGGCGTTCGGCGATCTCGCGCCGCAGGATTATTCACCGGACGGGTTACGGCCGATCACTCAATTGCAGCGCATTGCCGTACGCACACAAGAATTGGTCGCAGCCCAATATCGCTGCTGGAATGAATCGGTCCGCCCTGCTCTGGCTGAGCATGGTTTCCGCCTGCTGAAGCACGACGAACTCAATGGCGATCAGCGAGCCGTGCTCGACCGATTTTTCGCGGAACGCGCCTTCCCGATTCTCACGCCGATGGCCGTCGATCCGGCCCACCCTAGTCCGCGCTACCATAATCGTTCGCTCTACCTGGCAGCACTTTTGGACCGGCGCACGGGCCTGGGTCCCGCGCACTTGTTTGCGGTGGTGCAATTGCCGCAGGTTTTGCCCCGATTGGTGTCGTTGGGTCAAGGAGACGATCTGCAGTTCATCCTGCTCGAAGACGCGGTCTCGGCGCGATTGCCCGAGCTGTTTGGTGGTTTTGACGTGCTGTCGAGCACGACGTTCCGTATCACCCGCGACAGTGACGTCGAACTGCTCGAGCAGGAATCGGACGACATGTTGCGGCTGATCGAAAAGCGCTTGCGCGAGCGCCAGCGGGGCCAGGCCGTGCGACTGGAAGTCGCCGCGGACGTCAGCGAAGCGCTCATTCGCATGATCGTCGAACCCGAAGAGATCAAAGAGGGCGACGGCACGCCGGACTCCTACAGCGAGTTGTATCGCATCCCAGGTCCGCTCGATCTGACGGCGATGACCGAGCTGGCGCGGGTGCCGGGGCGCGAGCACTTGCGGGACACTCCCTTTACCCCACGCCCGCCGCGCGGTCGTGGCGGCCGCGGCAGCGAGGATCTTTTCACCTCGATTCGCCGGCAGGATATCCTGGTGCACCACCCGTTCGATTCGTTCGAGCCGGTAGTGGAATTCGTCAGCCGTGCGGCTCTTGACCCCACGGTGCTAGCGATCAAGCAGACTCTTTATCGCACTAGCGGCGATTCACCAGTAACGCGGGCTCTGATGGCTGCGGCCGAAAACGGCAAGCACGTCACGGCGCTGGTTGAATTGAAGGCTCGCTTCGACGAGGCCAACAACGTCAGCTGGGCTCGCCAGCTGGAACGCGCCGGCGTGCATGTCGTGTTTGGATTCTTGGATCTCAAGACGCATTGCAAGCTTTCCCTGGTCGTACGTCAGGAGGGGAATGTCGTACGCCGCTATGTGCATTTGGGCACGGGCAATTACAATCCCACAACGGCGGTGCTGTACACCGACCTGGGCCTGTTCACGGCCGACGAAGACATCTGCGCCGACGCTTCGGCATTATTCAATCTTCTGACCGGTTACTCCCAGGGGCATCACTGGCGCAAACTCGTCGTGGCTCCCGGCGATCTGCATCGCCGGACCATCGAATTGATCGACGATCAGACGCGCCGCGCACGTGCCGGGCAGCCGGCCAGAATCTTTGCCAAGCTCAATGCGCTGGTCGACTACCGCGTTATCGAGTCGTTGTACCGCGCCAGCCAGGCCGGAGTGCCGATCGATCTCGTCGTGCGCGGAATCTGCGGGCTGCGCCCCGGCATGCCGGGAATCTCGGAGAATATTCGCGTCCGCAGCATCGTCGATCGCTTTCTGGAGCACAGCCGTTTGTACATCTTCGGCGCGGACGAAGACGCCCAGATCTACCTGGCGAGCGCCGACTGGATGCCACGCAATTTTTATCGCCGCGTCGAAGTAATGTTTCCGATCGAGGCCCCCAAGGCGCGCGAGCGAATCTTGGAAGAGATCGTCCCGGCTTACCTGCGCGACAATGTGAAGGCACGCATCCTCTGTGCCGATGGTTCGCACTATCGCGCGACCCGCGGCGAAGGGGAATTGCGCCATCGCTGCCAGGAAGAGCTACTCTACGGCCGGGCCGGCGGCTTGCCCGTGATGACCGAACAGCACGCCGGGCAGGCCCACGACGCGCACGCGGAAAACGGGCATCCCAAGGCCGGCGGCGAAACGGCCCGGGTGTAGCGCGTGCATCACGAGTCACAACATACCGGGACCGGGTTCACGTTGAGCGCTTCGACCGAGACGATCGAGCGACTCTACACGCGCCGCGCCGCAAGATTTGCTCGTCGCGCATTACTTTTGCGCCAGCGTAGCAATCAGCTCTCGCATATCCGATTGGCGGTGTTTCTGATCGCCCTGGCCTGCCTGGCAATGGCCTTATACGGCGTGCCTGCGCCGACGTTTTTGTTTGCCGCGGCCGCCATCTTCGGCGCAGCCTTCGTGTTTTTGATCGTCAAGCATCGGGCTGTGCGCGCGGCCGATGATCGTTACCGCTCGCTGGTGACGATCAACGAGCAGACGCTGGCGCGCGTCCGGCGTGAATGGAACGCGCTACCGCCGGCCAACGATGCCATTGAACCGGCTGATCCTCCGTTTGCCCGCGATCTCGACTTGTTCGGTCGTTCGTCGCTCATGCAATTGTTGGGGGGTGGAGGGGCAACCACGCTCGGGCGGCGCACGTTGCGCGGCTGGTTGATCGAGCCGGCAGCGTCTGCCGAAATCGTTTCGCGCCAGGCGGCCGTGGCCGAACTGGCTGTGCAGCTCAGCCGCCGGCAACGCTTTGTCGAACTCGGTCGCCGTCTCGGCCAGGAAACGCTGTCCATCGACAGATTTTTCGCGTGGGCCGAAGCGAAACCTTGGTTGGCGCAGCGCCCGTGGTTGGCATGGACGGCGCGCATTACTCCCTTCGTTCTGGCATTGTCGATCCTCGCCGAACTATTCGGCCTGCTGCCGGTGCCCATTTGGCAACTTGTTCTCTTGACCAACGTCGCTTTCAGCCTGTTTTTTGCGCGACGGATGCATGAGCTCTTCGGGCAAGTCTCCTCGCGCGCAGGGGACATCGCCCATTATGCGGAGCTGTTCTCGCTGCTCGGCCGGCGCGACGCCCAGGCCAATCGTCTACAAGAGATCAAATTGCAATTATCTCGATCTGGCGGCGGGGCCGCGGCACAGCTGGGCCGACTAGCCCGGGTGCTGACGCTCGCCGACCTGCGCTTCTCGCAGTTGGTGCATGCCGTTTTTCAGTCGCTCACGATGTGGGATTTTCATGTGCTCGCGGCCATCGAGCGGTGGCAGGTTCACTCGGGCCCACACGCCCGCGCGTGGTTCGCGGCCCTGGCCCAGTGGGACGCGCTGGCCGAACTTTCCGCTTTGGCCCATGACAATCCGGCTTGGACATTTCCGACGCTCAGCTCGCCTGCCGAAGAAACGCTGACCGGCATTGGATTGGGACACCCCCTCTTGGCGACGACAGTCCGCGTCGTTAACGACGTCACGCTGGGGCCTTGTGGCACCTTCCTGCTAGTGACCGGCTCGAACATGTCAGGCAAGAGCACACTGCTGCGCTCGATCGGCTTGAATACCGTGCTGGCTCAAGCAGGCGGCGTCGTGGCAGCGAGATCGCTCCGGCTTCCCCCGATCGTCCTGGGAACGAGCATGCGGATCGAAGATTCCGTCGCCGACGGCACGAGCCTGTTCATGGCGGAACTCAAACGGCTCAAGCAGGTCGTTGACGTCGCCCGCGCACAACATGCCGAGGGGCATCAACGTCGATTGCTCTATTTGCTCGACGAGATTCTGCACGGAACGAATACGGCCGAACGACAAATCGCCGTGCGCCGCGTGATGATCCACCTGTTGAAACAGGGCGCGATCGGGGCGATATCAACACACGACCTCGATCTTGCCGGTGTGGCGCCGCTGCGCGACGCGTCGCAGACCGTGCATTTCCAGGAAAGCTTCACGGCCGGTCCGGACGGGCGTCGCATGACCTTCGACTATCGGCTGCGGCCGGGTCTGGCGGCGACGACCAACGCGCTGGCCTTGCTGGAAATTGTCGGGCTCGATGCTCCTGACGCCCAGGAATGATCGGGCCGAAGCGTTATTTCGCTCGCCAGGGATTGTAATCCGTTTCGTGGCGGTCCAGTTGTCGCACGACGGCTTCCCATTGGAACGGATATCGCATCGGCTGTGTCAGCACCGAACGGCTTTGTCGCGCCACCTCTGGCGGAACGACTTTCAAAGGCCGGCCCGTGGCCATCGCTCGCAAGTTAACCGCGCAGGTTCGCTCCATGTCGATCATATCGAGCAGCGCTTGCTCAACCGAAGCGCCCGTCGTCAACAAGCCGTGGTTGGCCAGGATCAAGGCCCGCTTGGTTCCTAAAGCCGCCGTGATGTCTTCGGTCTGCTGCTCGTCGAGCACGATGCCGGTGTAGTCGGTGTAAATCGCATGATCTTCGAAAAATGAGCAGCCGGTTTGATCAAGCGGCTCAAGCAGCATGCCCAGCGCGCTGTAGGCCGAACCCGCCGGCGGATGCGTGTGGCAGGCGCATGTGACATCGGGTCGCGCCTGGTGGATCGCCGAATGAATGCAAAAGCCCGCCTGATTGATCATGGGCCAGCCGTCGATGATCTCGCCCGCGTGATTAACCAGCACCAGCGTATCGGCCGTGACTTCGCTGAAGAGTTTGCCGAAAGGATTGACCCAGAAATAATCCGGGGCACCAGGAACCCGCAGGCTGATATGTCCCGCCAGCCCGTCGTCCAGGCCCAGACGGGCGAGAATGCGATACGCCGCGGCGAGCTTGACGCGCTCGTGGCGAGCCTCGGTCGAGTTGGCGATTTCGAGAATCCGTTCCTTTTCGGCCGTGTTGTCGGCCACTTTGTTGCGAACGATCGTGGCGGGGTCGGTATTAATCATGGCAGGCTCCAATTTCTGAGAACGACGGGCGGGCGCACAGCCGCGTCTCGCGCAAGGGAACCTCCAGCAAACCGTATGCCTTATTGCCTGGACCGCCGCGCGAGCGCGCCAATCATCGTAACGCGGGCACAAACCATTCGCAAAACCGTCATTCCATTCCACGAACTGTGCGATTACGCAACAGTCTGGCAGGCCACGAGCGAGCGGTTATGTCGCGGCGGCGCGACAGGCACCCACAAGATGTTTACGTCCATGGCGGATTACGACCGCCACTGCGGTGGGCGTTTTTCCAGAAACGCGGCGATCCCT
>CAMFLN010000170.1 GCA_945957305.1 uncultured Planctomycetaceae bacterium
GTGTAAGGCAGCGAGTTGAAGAAGTTGTTGATCGTCGGCACAACGAAGTAACCTACTGGGGAGTAGAAATGCCCCAGTTTGACTTTCAAGTTGTCGACGGCAACTTCACCGTAGAACTGCGGAATCGCCAAGCCCATGTAAGGGCGATTGACGGTGTTAATATTGTTTTCCAGCCCGGCTTCCGTCGTGAAACGGTAGTCAGTACCGTAGAGGAAGTCGACGCGACCACCGATGTCGACGCCGTCACCGCCCGTGTTCGTCGGGCGATCGAAGAATAGGTACTGCTGGTTCAACTGGTATTGGTTCGCCTGATCCGTCCAGGTCACGGGACCGTTGAAGCGGTCCGCCGGATTGCTGGTGTTCCAGGTGAAACTCTGCGTGGTCCAACCGCCGATGTTCAGTCCCCACCGTTTGGTGAAGGCTGTCTCGAACAGGTGGAACATCTCGGGGGCCGCATCGTCACCGCAAGCGGCCGCACATCCCGAGCTCTCGCCACAGCCCGAGCTGGCGCCGCAGCCGCTGGAAGCACAACCGTCATTGCAGGCGGCTTTAGCGGGAGGAGCCGGAGCAGCGGCCTCATCGGCTTTGGGCTGTTCCGATTCCTGCGCGTAGTAGTTGTCATACTCGTAGGCCGTCGTCCGGGCCGGCGCCGTTTGATACGTTTGCTGCGCGCTGGCGGCCTGGCCACCGGCGAGCAGGCCGGCAATGGCGAGGGCCATCGCTCGCTTCGAAAACCTCATGACCCACACTCCGTTATTCCTGGGTTGGGAGAATTAGCAGGTGCCCGCCTGACCCCCTGCCAGATCACAAATCCGTTATGCAGTCACCCAATGCAGAGCGCCACCCGACGCGCTCGAACTCGGGCATTACTTCTGCTATCGGTAGGTCGAGTGCCCGATATGCAGAGCAAGAACGGCTTATCTTTCGGCCATTTGCGGACTTACGGCGATGCCATATTAAAACGTAGCGATCGCGAAGGTTCTCCCGCCGGCTGTCAAGCGATGCCTGCGCGACACCCGCGGGTCCGCCCGAAATTCGCTGCGCCATTGATGCCGATGGCTGCCGAAAATGCTAGCGATCAACGCCGGGCGTGTGCCAAGAAGTGAGATTCTCAGCACCCTCCCGTCGTCAGGGGGCACCTGGCCCGTCATTAGGCGAGGGCGAAATGTTCAACGTTCATGCCGCAATGAGGCGGGCTTTTTAGAGAGCGCCCTTGAGCTGTCTGCGCTGTTGAGTCTGGCGTACTCGATCGCTTAGGGCGCAATTTCCTCTGACTCTGCTGGGCCGTCATTCCAAGGCAAAATCGATCGCGCCGGGAGATATTCCTCCTGCCTCCAAGTGGAAACACGCAATCGGTCAGGATTCACCGTGACTGTGATTGCGCCCACTTGCGACGTATTAAGAACTTGCGCACCGTGGCGGCGATACGCATCCGCAACTTCCGGCCGGTTGGATCGGCGATCACCACTGATCACCGCCCATTCGGGCGTCGTCCAGGCGACGAAGCCGGGCGGGTCACTTTGTGCGCTGCCGTGATGGGGCGCGAGGACCACGTCGTAATCGCGAGGCTCTTCCGCCAGAAGCTCTTCGAGTCCCGGCGACTCGAGGTCACCCGGCAATAACAGTCGTCGGCCACGATAGCCGACTTCCAGCACAAGGCTGTTGGAATTATCGCTTCCCAAAGTGCCGCGCGCAGGAGGATGAAGAACGTGGAGTAGACAGTCTTGCGCGCCGCGGAGTTGGTCACCCGCGCTAAGTTCACGCACCGACACCTGTGACGCAACGAGCGCCTGCTGCAAAGCGCGGGCAGCGCCGCCGCCTTCGTCGAACATGACCGGAGAAACATAAACCACGCCACAGCGGAAACGTCTTAACAATTCAGGCAGGGCGTTGAAGTGATCGACGTCGGCGTGCGAGATGATGACCGCATCGATTTGCGTCCGTCCGCGTGACCAAAGATAGGACGAGATGACGCGCGTAGCCGCGGCGGGCGAACCAAGCTGCCCTGCGTCGTACAGAATCGTGCGGCCATCGGGCAATGACAGCACGGCCGCGCAGCCGTGGCCCACCGACAAGAACGTACAATCAAGCGAGTCGGTGGGAGTTCGTTGCGCAAGAGGCACCAGCAATCCAACTCCGCTCCAACCTGCGACGATCGCCAGGCACCACCGCGGCGACGGCCGCCAACGGGGCCAAGCAGCCCAGACGCCGAGGATCGCATAGAAGCCGATTAACCACCACAAATCCGGCCCCGGCAGCCACACGTGATTGCCCGGTAAATCGTCACTGTAGCGCACGGTTTCCGTCACCGCCCACAAGCACACGTCGCAGAGCTTTCCAAGCGGAATCGAGAGAGGCCAGATTAACCAGCCAATCGACACCAGCAGAAAACCACTAAACAATCCCACAGCCACAGGGATGGCCAGTAGCGGCGTAAGCAGAATTGCCACAGGCGAGAGCAGATTAAAGCGCGCCAAGACAAGCGGTGCTGAGACCAGCCACACCGCTGTTGTGATTAACAGGGTGTGCAGCAGCATTGTGCCAGCGCGACGCACCGCGCGGAGCGGCCAAGGTCGAGCGCGCGCGAGTAAACGCTGCAGCGGATCCAGCGGAGTAGGGGGGCGCAGACGCGGTCCGACCCAAGCCAATGTCCCAGCGGCGAGAAAGGACAATTGCGTCCCCGTCCGAAAGACCTCGGCGGGATTCATCGTCATCACCAGAATCGCTGCCGCGGCGAGTAAGTTGAACATCGAGAACGGGCGCCCGCTGTACAGTGCTGCGCAAATGATGATCACGACGACGGCCGCTCGTACCGCCGGGGGCTCGGCATCGATGACCAGCGCATATGCAATCGTGATTGCCGCCACGGCGGCCAGCGCCGGTCCGCGTCGCAAAAGCCCTACTTCGAGCAAGCGGAACAAGACAAATGCCAGCAGCCCTACGTGCAGTCCCGAGATGCTGAGCAAATGAACCGTGCCCGTCTCATAAAAATGCCGCGTCGCCGCCGCATCGAGTTGCTCGCGCTGCCCCAGGATCAGCGCCAGCGCGAGTCCCGACTGCGCGCGGCTGAGCGATGACCAGAGGGCGACGTCGCCAGCACGCCGCGCGCGGTCGAACCAGTTGCCGGGCTGCCAAGGGGAACCACGCGCCACGACGGTCACGCATTCCGGATGATCGCTCGCCAAGGAGCAGAGCCGGTGCTCGACACGCTGGTACTCGGCAAAATCGAACTCTCCGGGATTCGACGGACTTGGCATGGCGCGCAGTTGGCCGAAGATGCGAATCCGATCGCCGCGATTGATGCCCAGCAGATGCCCGGTCACGTCGAGCTGGGCCACGCCCGAGGCATCGCGCCATCGCTCGCCGTCCCGCACTCGTATCACCTGAACTTGCACTCGGCTCCGATCGCCTCCGAAGATCGGTCGAAGCGGATCGAATTCCGGAGCAGGCACGCGGCGCGGGCTCTCGTGCACGACAGCTTCTACGCAAACCGGCTGCGTCCCTTCGGCGGCGAAGACTCCGATCTCATTGTCACGATAAAGTGACCACCGACACTGATGCCAGGCTGCGCCGGTTGCCGCCAGGCTGATCAACAGCGACAAAGCGGCAGCACGGTCTCGCCGTGCTGCGTGCAGCCCGAACCAGAGGCACCACTGGAAGAAGGCGATGAGCGACCAGGTCCCCCATGACAGTGGCCAATAACGATCGACCACGATCCCGGCGCACAACGCTGCCGCCACAACCATCAACGGTTGATAGTTCGCTCGTAACGATGTGTCCCGTACGTGAGCTGCCACGTGATCCGCGCGTGAGGCAGTGACGGTCCTGGGTAAGTTCTGAATGAACATCACTCTACGGCAACACACGACAGGTAACTAGCAGTTTCCCCGGCAGTTTTCGTGACGTTTTGACCAACGCATTGGCGGCGAAACGCCAAATCGGCTATGTTGCGCGTCCGCACGAACAGTCGGGGTAAACATCGAAGGAATGACTACTAAGGGGAGACGGAACGATGCCGCGACAAACCACAATTCGGAAGTATTACGCACTGCTGCCGTGCATTCTGATGCTGACGACCGCGTGCAACCCCGCGGCTGTCGAAAAGGCGAAAAAGCCCAACAGTTCGACGGTGCCGAGCACCAGCGAAGAAATTGCTCCGCCGCCGGCGGTCCCCACAGAAACGGCGCCCGCCGCGAAAGGTGCCGCGACCGCTCCTGCTGAATCCACCACCCCACGGCAGTCCGAGACGACCGCTGAGCCGGAAGCAAAGGCCGCCAATGCGGCGGCGGCAGTCACCACCGCGGCCCCCGTAACCAACGCAACGCCGAAAACAGAGCCGGGCACAGTGCCAAAATACTTGGCCGGTGTTCCGCTGATTCCGCGCGAGGCGCTGTTCGGCAATCCGGACAAAGCGAGCCCTCGCCTCAGTCCTGACGGCAAGCGGTTGGCCTATCTCGCGCCGGTCGACGGTGTGATGAATGTGTGGGTGGGGCCGGTCGACGACCCCTCTGCGGCGCGGGCTGTCACGCAAGACAAAAAGCGGGGAATTCGCGCATACTTCTGGGCATTCACCAACGAACACGTGCTGTACATCCAGGATCAGGACGGTGACGAGAATTGGCACGTCTACGCCGTCAACCTGGCAGATAATTCGACCAAGGACCTGACCCCGCTGGCCAATGTCAACGCGCAAGTCGAAGAGGTCAGCGATCGCGTTCCGAATGAGATTCTGATTGGACTCAACGACCGTGATGCGCAGTTTCACGACGTTTATCGGGTAAACGTGGCAACCGGTGAGCGGCAACTCGTCGAGCAAAACAAACAAGGCTTTGCCGGCTATCTGACGGACGACGACCTGAAAGTTCGTTTTGCGATGCAGTATCTGCCCGACGGCAGCAGCATCATTCTCAAGCCCAACGGCGCGGGGGGCTGGGAGGATTTCCTGACCATCCCCATGGCGGATACTCTCACGACATCGCCCAGTGGATTCGACAAGTCAGGCCAGGTGCTGTACTTGATCGACAGTCGTAATCGCAACACGGGCGCGCTGACGACGATCGACCTGGCGACCGGCAAGCAAGCAACGTTGGCCGAGCATCCCAAGGCGGATGTCGGCGGCATTCTCGCACATCCGACAGAACACACGATTCAGGCGGTCGCCTTCAACTACGCCCGCAAGGAGTGGCAGATTCTTGATCCGGCGATCAAGCCCGATCTCGATTATCTGGCGACCGTGTCACGCGGCGACGTCGAGGTCACGAGTCGGACGCTCGACGACCGGTGGTGGACGGTTGCCTATTTATCGGACGATGGCCCGGTGCGCTACTACCTGTACGACCGCACGCAAAAGCAAGCTCGCTTCTTGTTTACCAATCGCCAGGACCTCGAAGGCCTGCCGTTGGTAAAAATGCATGACCTGGTCATCAAATCGCGGGACGGACTGGAGTTGGTCTGCTATCTGTCCCTGCCCAAGGGAACAGATGACGACGGTGATGGGCGTCCCAGCGCGCCGCTTCCCATGGTGCTCAATGTGCATGGCGGTCCCTGGGCGCGTGACGACTGGGGCTACGACGCCGAACACCAATTATGGGCCAACCGCGGCTATGCGGTGTTGAGCGTCAACTTTCGCGGCTCGACCGGTTTCGGCAAAGAGTTCGTCAACGCCGGCAACAAAGAGTGGGCCGCTAAGATGCATACCGATCTGCTCGACGCGGTTGACTGGTCGGTCGCGCAAAAGATCGCTGATCCCAAGTTGGTCAGCATTACCGGCGGCAGCTATGGTGGTTATGCCACGCTCGTGGGTCTGACGCTGACGCCGGACGTTTTTGCCTGCGGCATTGATATAGTAGGACCCTCGAACATTTTGACGCTGCTGAATTCGATCCCACCCTACTGGCAGCCGCAGATTCAATTGTTCAAGGATCGCGTGGGCGATTTCACCAGCGATGAGGGGAAGGCCCTGCTGACCGAGCGCTCGCCCCTCTCTCATGTCAGTAATATCAAGCGCCCCCTCTTGATCGCGCAGGGCGCCAAGGATCCGCGCGTGAAGCAGGCCGAAGCGGACCAGATCGTCAAGGCGATGGAGGAAAAGCGTATTCCGGTCACGTACGTCCTCTATCCCGACGAAGGCCACGGCTTCGCACGGCCGGAAAACCGCCTCTCGTTCTACGCCATCAGCGAGGCCTTTCTGGCCGAGCATCTGGGGGGACGTTACGAGCCGATCGGTACGGCCTTCAAGGGCTCGAGCCTGACCGTACCCGTCGGCGCGGGCGAAGTCCCGGGTTTGGCTCAAGCCTTGCCCAAGTAACGACGCGCCAACCCGAGGGTGACCAATCCTAGACCGGTAAGTAACCAAGCTGACGGTTCAGGGACTACGGCGATCCCCGATGCCGTGTAAATCGCGGGGCCGGCGCCATGTGTCGTGCTGGAGACGACCGTTCGATTTCCCGTCAGCGGATCGATGGCTAGGACTTGAGAGCTTAACGGCGAAATCCCAAACGTGACGGTCAACAAAGAGCCGTTCGCTGCTTGTGCCAGCATGAATGCGCTGAGGGCGGGGCCGGTGCCCACTCCTGGTCCCGATACGGTCGTCCGGTTGCCGGTCGCCGGATCGATGCGGAATAGATTCTGCAGGTTGTCCAGCGCAAAGAGATGCCCTGCGTCATCAACCAGGACATCGGTCGGCTGTGTCAGGGCAGGTCC
>CAMFLN010000171.1 GCA_945957305.1 uncultured Planctomycetaceae bacterium
CTGATCTCCGGCATGAAAATGGCCGCTTCCGCTTCACGATCCATCACCGCGGCAACGCGATTTGCCAGGCGCAATTACAGGTGCCAGGACGCCATCAGGTGTCGAATGCCTTGGCCGCCGCCGCCGCGGCATTTTCGCTTGGTGTTCAGGCTGAAGAAATAGCGGCGGGCTTAGCCCGGTTTGCCGGTTTGCAACGGCGACTGGAATTCGTATCCCAAGCGGGGGGCGTCGATTTCTGGGATGACTATGCCCATCATCCGACCGAAGTGCGTGCCGCGCTCGCGGCACTGCGCCTGATCTATCCGCAGCGTAAGATCTGGTGCGTGTTTCAACCGCACCAGGTCTCTCGCACGCTGGCCCTAGTGGACGAATTCGCGGCTAGCCTGCACAATGCGGATCGCATTGCCGTCGCAACCGCGTTTGTGGCGCGGGAGACTCCGGTGATAACGCCGCAATCGGCCGCCCTCCGCCTGGCTTGTCGCATACGTGAGACCGGTGGCATTGTCTTGCCAGATTGCCAAGTTGACGCCATCGTGAACAATATAGCTGCCGCCGTGCAACCAGGTGACGTTGTGATCACTTTGGGGGCGGGCGATATTCGGAATTGTTGTCATGAGCTTATTGACCGGCTTTGAACCCATCGTTCGGCAGGCTGAACCCCTCGCCCAGCACACCTGGTTTCGTCTCGGCGGGCCGGCGGAGTACTTCGCCGAGCCGCGCAACATCGACGAGCTTCAGGCGCTGGTGCGCCGTTGCGCCGAGGAGGGGATCCAGATTCGCTTGCTGGGGGGAGGCTCGAACGTTTTGGTGCGTGACGAGGGCGTGCCCGGCATGGTCGTGGCCTTGACCGAGTCGGCATTCGGCGCGATCAAAGCCGCAGGACGCGTGATCACGGCCGCCAGCGGCGCCAAGCTGGGCCATTTGATTTCGGTCGCGGTCCGCGAAGGCTTGGCCGGGCTCGAACCGCTTGTCGGCATCCCCGGCACGGTGGGCGGCGCCCTGCACGGCAACGCTGGCAGCCGCGGCGGCGACATCGGGCAATGGACCTGCCATGCCACGGTCATGACCCGCTCGGGCGAGATCCAGCAACGTGAACGGGACGATCTAACTTTTGCCTATCGCGAAAGCAGTTTGGACGAGTTGGTGATCCTCGAAGGAAAGTTCGAACTCGAACAGGAAGATCCCGAGGAACTGACCAAGCGCATGCAAAAACATTGGATCGTCAAAAAAGCGAACCAGCCGCTCGGGCATCAGAGCGCGGGTTGCATTTTCAAGAATCCGCGCGGCATGAGCGCCGGAATGCTGATCGATCAGGCAGGATTGAAAGGAAGCCGGGTGGGGGGCGCCGAGGTGAGTGACTTGCACGCCAATTTCATCGTCGCCGACGCATCCGCCACGAGCCAGGACGTACTGCGGCTGATCGATCTGGTGCGCAGCCGCGTCGCCGAACGGTTGGGAGTCGAACTCGAAACGGAAATCGAAATTTGGTAACGCCGCGGCAATGAGAACGCTCGCTGCGATCGGGGCCTAAAAAAGTATTCTGGTCGTCCTGCGGCCTTTGGCGGAGCCAAGGTGCGTGACAGGTGCGAAACGACAATAGGCGGGGTTGGCCGTCAAGGAGGATGGCAATATGGTTCATGTTTCTGTTCAGTCCGGTTTGCGCGTGGTGGTGTTGGCCGGAGGAGAATCGCCCGAGCGTCCCGTCAGTTTGGCCAGCGGCGAACAGGTAGCCGCCGCGCTCCGGCAGGCCGGTCACCGCGTGCTCGTGTGCGATCCGGCCGAGACCAACATCGAAGCGGTCACGTGGTCGGAGTTCGACGCCTGTTTTCTCGCTTTGCACGGTGGTGCAGGCGAAGACGGCCATATACAAGACCAACTCGCCAGGCTCGGGGTCCCTTTCACGGGGAGCAGCGCGAGCGCCTCGCGCCTGGCCATGTGCAAAAGCGCCAGCAAAGAGCGTTTCTTTCAGGTCGGTGTGCCCACGCAGCCCTACGTCTTGGTGCATCAGTCCGATTCGCCCGGCGATATCGCCGCCAAGGCGGCCGGCTTGCGCTTGCCCTTGATCGTTAAACCCGACAGTCAGGGATCGAGCTTGGGCCTCGGCCTGGCGCGCACCGGGGCCGAGCTGCAGGCCGCTGTTCAACATGCCGCGGCCGTTGATCCTTTCGTACTGATCGAGCCCTATATCGTGGGTCGCGAATTCACCGTTGCGGTACTGGGGCGCCAACCGCTGCCGATGTTGGAAGTAGTGACACCCGGCGGCCTCTTCGACTACGAGGCGAAGTACGAGAGCGCGATGACCGAGTACCGCTTCGCGACCGGATTGCTGCCCGACGTTGTCGCGGAGATCGAGCAAACCGCCGTAGCCGCGGTCGATGTGCTGGGTACCCGCGGCCTGGTCCGCGTCGACCTGATGTTGGACCGCATGGCTCGGGTGTGGGTGCTGGAAGTGAACACCATCCCCGGCATGACACCGCACAGCTTGGCGCCCAAGGCCGCGGCACGCGCGGGCATGGACCTGACCGCTTTGTGCGAATGGATGCTCGAAGATTGCCTGGCCGCGAGCGAGGTATTGCGATGAGCCAAGCCAAAGGAAGCGACGGCAAGAAGTCAGCCCAAGCCACGAAGTCATGGCGCAGTTATGCGCGCCGTGTGCTGCTGTCGGGGCTCGTGGCGGCGACCTGTTGCGGCGGAGTCTACGTCCTGTGGCAAAGCGTCGCGCACGACGTCCTGCGCCACGAGTCGTATCGCCTGACGCTCGAACAGATCCACGTCACCCCCCAGCCCCCTTGGATCCGTGCCGACGTGCGGGCAGAAGTGTTTCGCGAAGGGGGATTTGAAAACAATGTTTACCTGCACGACGCCAACCTCGCCGAGCAGATTTCGAAAACCTTCGCTTTGCACCCCTGGGTTGCCCGGGTCGATCGGGTTAGCCTGCGCGGAGCGAGCGTCAGCATCGACCTTGCTTATCGGAAGCCGGTCTGCATGGTCGAAGTCCCTGGCGGAGTATTTCCGGTCGATGTCGAAGGAGTGCTGCTCCCCCGCGATGACTTTACACCGGCCGAGGCGCGGACCTATCCCCGGCTCGGGGGAATAACCACGATTCCCGCGGGACTCGTAGGCATGCCGTGGGGCGATCTGCATGTGGTGGGCGGGGCCGAGATTGCCGCGGCCTTGTTCGATTACTGGGAGCTGCTGAAGCTCGAACAAATCGCCGTGGTGGCGACCGGCACCCCAGAGATTCTGTTCGAACTCATTCCGCGTGCGGCCAGCAGCCGCGGCAAGGATCGCATTATCTGGGGGCATGCGCCCAGCACTCGTGAAGCCAACGAGCCGGATACCGAGCAGAAAGTGGCACGACTGAAGGAGTTTCTCGGCACGCCCAGCTTATCGGGAGCGGGCGCAGTTCGCGCCCGGGAACTCGACTTGCGTCACAGCGCTGTGGGCCGCACAGCGCAACTTCCCGAGGTGTTGGCCGACGAAGGCGACACCATGACGCGTTAGACCTGCGCCTTTGCCTCGCGGCGAAGCAGCGCTGGCTCGCGCATCGCCGGGCTGCGTTTTGCCGTGTGCTGAATTTAGCCGTGCAACGTGGCGTCGCAGAGTTCGATGGCCTGATCGACCATCTCCGCTTCGTTCTTCACTGGTCCGTGCAGTAGTTCTTCGCGGACGATCGCCATATCGCCGGGAGCGTCGATGCCGATCCGCACGTTCCCTTGGCCCATGCGTACCACGGTGATCGTGATCTTGTCCCCGACGACGATCCGTTCGCCGACCTTGCGAGAAAGTACAAGCATTTTGTAATCCCTTTATTTGCTTGAGTTTGCGTCTCTCGTTATACTGCCATCTGGCTTTGAGGCAGTATCCCCACCAAGTCCACGCCATTCCCCGTGTTGCTTTCTGCTAGCTGCATGCTGCGGACTATAGCTTTCGGCCTGGACGAATGCGAGAGGAGAATTTTGCACCGTGAGTACGGCTGTAAAGATGGGTAAGGGCAAAAAAGGGGCACCCAAAGAACGCATCAAGCAAGAGTGGTTCAGGTCGGGGAGGGGGTGGTACGCCACGGACGGGCACACGAACGTCCCCCTCCGAGACGAGACCGGTAGACACATCAAAGACCCAGGGGCGAGGGCGGAAGCTCGGAGAGCCTACGTCGAGTGGGAAAAAACCCGTGCCACGGTCCAGGCTCCCAAGGTGGGGGATGTCCGTCCCGGTACAGCGACCATGCAAGACGTGGTGGCGATGTACCACGCGGACTGCCAACGGCGTGTGGAAGGGGTGGGCAAACCGCTGGAAAGGAACTCCCTCAAGTTCTACATGGATACCCTGTTCAACTTCTGCACCGGGTACCCCGCCAGTCTGCGCAAGAAGCCACGCCGCAGATGGACCGATGAGGAGAAGGCTAAAAAAATTCATGCTGGCTTTGGCCACATGCCGGTGAGCGAGTTCAAGGGTCTCCACGCTGAACAGTGGTTGAATGCCAACCCAGGTTGGAGGAAAGCTCGCAAGCGATACCTCAAGCATCTACGTGCTGCGGTGAACTACGGGGTCCGGCTTGGGATCATTGAAAATAACCCTCTGGAGAAGTACACCGTTGCGGCTCCCGACAAAAAGAACGTCTATATCAGCCCCGAGCACGAACAGTTGATGTACCGCCACGCGAGTCCCGCGTTGCGGATTGCATTGAAGCTCTGCATCCGTATGGGCATGCGGCCGATTTGCGAAATGGCAACTGTCACCGCCAAGCACCTGGAGCATGTGGAGCACCAAGGGGTAAAAACAATTCAATTTGTCCTACCGCCCCACATGAGCAAGAACCGCAAGGTGCGCCGTATCGCGGTCCTCCCCTACGATCATCCGGACCATGACGAAGTTCGGCAGATCATCACCGAACGTCTGGGACGTGTGAAAAGCGGTCCCTTGTTCTTGAGCCCCCGTGGTGTCCCGTGGTCCAAGCAAACCATGCGTCAACAGTTTGCGAGGCTGCTGGACCGGATCGAACGTAAGGAGGGGGTCAGAATTCGCTACGTGAACGAAAAGACCGGGGAGGAAGTGTCGCCCGTCTTCTACGATACCCGGCACACCTACGCTAAACGCATGTATTCGGGCTATTGGAGCCGTTCTGTCTCCCTGGATACTCTGGCCAGCATGATGGGGAATAGCCCCAAAACATGCTACGACTACTACGCTAAAGACTTTGAAAACTTGACGGGTGGCCTACCGTTGGGATCACTTTAATTAATTTTAGTCCTCTCTCTGTCCTCTCTGGCCCCGCCTCCGGTGGGGCTTTTTTATTGACGGATGGCTGGAAGGGTCGTAACCTTTCCAGATGGTTTAACCCCTGGAGGTATTGAGAAATGGCGAAACGAAAAGTCAATAAAGCTCAAGCAATCCGTGATTACGCCGCAGCCAACCCCGGATCACGGCCTAAGGATATCATTGCTGCACTAGCGAAAAAGGGAATCACGGTGGGCAGTACGAACGTCACCCTTGCTCTGAAGAGCGGAAAGTCTACAGGCAAGCGAGGGAGACCGGCTACGAATGGCAAATCGAATTTGGCATTTGGCTTTATCGATCCGAAGGAAGTTGATTATCTGACCACGGCAATTATCGAGACCAAACAGCTTGTAGGCCGGATCGGTTTGGAACGGCTGAAAGCAGCCTTGCAGATTTTAGAAAAGACAAAATAGATACCGTGGCCTTACAGCAGCAGAGCCCCGCGTGAGGTTGAGCCGATCATGCAAGCCCATCTGTTTTGCAGGTGGGCTTTTTTATGCGCCGTCCCGTACTTTCTCCCACTGTTTCCGCACCATCTGGACGCCAAAGTCAATTACCCGCTCTCGCTCAAGCACTTTGCTCCTAAGCAAGGACGCAAAGACAATAAAATTTTTATATTCAAGTCTGTCCCACAGCCAACCTAGATCGTGCTGGGGCTCAAGATGGCACGAGCCACAACAAAGAGTGGCGTTGTCGGGGGCAAGTTTTTGGAAGCAAGAGGCACAGATAAATGGGCGAGGGCCATACCGGTCCCTCTTTTCTTTTTCAGCTTCGGACAACTCCCGTATCCTATTCCACGGATTGTCCACAGGCGGGGCCTCTGGTTTGCTGGAGTCCTCTGTCTCAAGTGCGAGGGTATATTCTAAGGTAACGCTGTTTGGGGTTTCGATAGAGATAACGTCTTGAATCACCCAGCGTGGGCCTTCCTGATTGGGGGGCTTAGCCTTCCTCTTTCTCTTGCTCACGATTCCCCCACCTCTTGCACCTCGCCGGCTTCTCTCGCCGCGTCCATTCGCTCGCAATGTTTATAAATTGTATTTAATGACTCAGTGAGTTCTCGCAAGCGGTCCATTGAGAAGCCATATTCAAAATCCCACTCCCCATCGGGAGCCGGGGTGCCATAGGCCATCTGGAACCAAATCACGGCCTCGTGGAATTGCGTGCAGCCCACGTATTGCACTCTTACTTGGACTCCATCACCCTCCGGCGCATTCCACCCACGACGTGTCCAAACGTCATGCTCCTTACGAATAATTCCCCACTCGCATTCATCAATATAGACCTTGGTATAAAAACCCTTGTCCCCCGGTGCGAGGTTCCGTGTCTTCTTAACCATGCGGTCAAACGCCTTGCGAGCGGATGCTAGATCGTCGTAGCTCTTGGCGTTCTTTATGTCGTAGTTGTCCCCGTCGAATCCC
>CAMFLN010000172.1 GCA_945957305.1 uncultured Planctomycetaceae bacterium
TACTTCGTCGACGAGTACACGGCCGGCCGCACGCCCAACCCCTGCGTGATGTGCAACAACTGGCTGAAGTTCGGCACCTTGGCCGACTACGCCGACAGCGTCAGCGCCGACTTCATCGCCACTGGGCATTACGCACGAATCGCGCGCGACGCGGCGGGCGAACCGGCCCTGCTGCGCGCGGTCGATGCCACCAAGGACCAGTCGTATGTGTTGTTCGGCGTGAAACGAGAAATCCTCCGCCGGGTGCTGCTGCCGGTGGGCGATTACCCAAAAACCGCGATTCGCGAGTTGGCTCGCCACGTTGGTCTGCGCGTGGCCGACAAGCAAGACAGCCAGGAGATTTGCTTCGTAACCAACGACTACGCCGACTTCGTCCGCCAGCGCCGCGGCGACGTCGACCTCTCGGGCGAGATTGTCACGACCGATGGACAGGTCGTCGGCCAGCACACTGGCATCGAGAACTTCACGATCGGCCAGCGCAAAGGTTTGAACCTGGCCTTCGGCACGCCGCGATATGTCGTGCGGCTCGAACGCGAGACGCGCCGCGTCGTCATCGGGACGCACGAAGAGCTGGCTTGCCAGCGATTGACCGCCCGCGATGTGAATTGGCTGATCGATCCGCCGCCAGCGCCGTTGCGTTGCCAGGTGAAGATTCGCTACCTCAGCCAACCGGTGGCGGCGATGATCGAGCCCACGGGCGACGATCGATTCATGGCGCTCCTCGACGAGCCAAAGCACGGCGTCGCGCCGGGCCAAGCGGCTGTCTGCTACGACGGCGACCGCGTGCTAGGGGGCGGCTGGATCGAGTGATGATGCGTTGCGTCACACCGGCTGTTCAGACGCGATTCGAACAGAGTTTGCCGGGTGTTATCAACAGCGGAACGCCGGTGACACAATGGGATGCGCCCCACCCCCTCCGCACGCGTGCGTCGAAAAGACGCCCAGTGGCATTTGCATTACACTCACGCCCTTGCCGCTGCGCGAGACGTTGCGTAGTGCCGGCTTTATGTTGCTCTTTTGCCTCTTGGCGCTCGGTTGGACGACAGTCGTCATTGTGCTATTCCCCGAGATGTGGAAGTCTGCTGCCGTTGTGGCAGTGCTTTTCTTGGGTCTCGGAATCGTATTTTCGCTGTTGGCAGCGTGGGGATTGTGGTCGGTGGTACGCTCTGTCCTGCTCAGCACGACGGTCCTGCAAGATTCCGCAGGCGTGACTGTCCGCCGTGTAGCCTCACGCGATCGATTTTGGGCGACCGCCGATATCAGTGCCTTGGATGCCGACACAGTGGCCTTATACGTCTGTGAGCGTGACAAATGGCGCTACGTGTCGTTTCCCGGGCGCGCGGCCAACGAATTACGCTGGCTGGCACACACCTTGGCCGAACGCATGCAGGTGCCGGAGTCCGAGCCGTTCGCAGAGAACGAGTTTCCGATATGTTTCGCGGTTGTTGATGGTTTCGAGTCAGACGAATCGGTCAGCAAGTCGCAACCTTCGCGCAGGGATGTTGAATCCCTGAAGTCCGGACGACTGACCGTTGGACCCGGATGGATAATTCTAAGGTCCGACGAACATCGAGCTGTTCGCTACCGTTTTGTCAGCGAAGGCAGCGCGTCGTTGATCGAACGCCTGTTGCCGCGTTGGGTTCTGCCCGTCGCGCGGGCCGTACTCACGCCCGATCGTCTGACACTATTCGCAGATAATGATCGAACCTGGATCCAAATCGCGTGCGGTGCACCGGGGAAGCCTCGTGCCATGGCCATCGAATTAACAGCCGAAGACGAGCAGCTATTGAGGTCCGCTGTGGATACTTTATGGAGCGCGTAAAGGAATAGGCACGCAAGTCGTTACACGCCGACGTTGCAGCGCCGCCCGCCGATGCTCGCCAAGGCCAAGCCGACCACGCCCAACACCAGGCTCGCCGGTTCTGGCACGGCTTGGCTCGTGCCCTGATTGCCAAACGCCTGCAGCCAGTTCGACGCGATCAGCGCGATATCCTGGCCGTTGACGATGTCGTCGAAGTTCGCGTCCCCCGCGAGCGGATCGTGGTGCATGTTCGGCGTTTCGAGCCAGTTGCTCGCCACCAGCGCGATGTCCTGCCCATTGACGATGTTGTCGCTGTTTACATCTCCGGGAATCGCCGGCGTGAGCAGGCAGTAACCGTGCGAGCCGAGCGCGAGGATCTGCCCCAGATTGTTGATGGCCACGGCCCGGCTGAGCACCCAATCTTCCCCCGGCTTGAGCAGCGAGTTCAGATCCACCATGCCGTGGGCCGCGTCATACAGGAACGCATGACTTCCCGAAAACGGGGTATCGGCGTCGCCGACGACTTGTCCGGAATCGTTGATCGCGAGTGCTTCGCTGTTCGTGCCGCCGAACGCGCCCAGGTTGTGCAGCGTGCCGTCATAGACAAACGCAGTCTGGCCGGCGGTGCCGACCACGGTTCCGGCCGAGTTGACCGCCACGGCCTTACTATCACCGCTGATATTCAGCATTGCGGCGAGGTCGTGTATCGTGCCGTCATAGTAGAACGCATGTTGCCGTTGATTGCCGGTAATATCGGCAGCGCCGACGACGAGACCATTGTTGTTGATTCCGTAGGCAAAGCTGCGATTGCCGCCCAGCGTGCCGAGGTCGTGCATCGTGCCGTCATACAGAAAGGCGTGACTGTAACCAGCCGACGTGTTGGCCGCGCCGGCTATCTGTCCCGAATCATTCACGGCATACGCTGTGCTGATCGCGCCGCCAAGAGTGCCCAGGTCGTGCAGCGAGCCGTCGTACGAGAAGGCGTGAAAGGGGCTGCCCTCTCCGTACGGTGGCCCATTCACCAGTGACCAGCCCACCACGACATTGCTGGAATTGATCGCAGACGCGGTGCTGCTGTGAAATCCGTCGAACGCTCCCAGGTCGTCGAGCGTACCATTCCACAGAGCAGCGGTGCTTGCTTGATAGGTGTTCGAATACGTCGAACCCGCGATGACGCCCGCGTCGTTGATGTCGGCGGTGGGCAAGAAGTTCTGGGCGCCAAACGTGGTGATGTTGTAGTAATTGGTCGCGGTCGAGGCCCGAGGCGCCAAGGTCGCAACCAACAAAGCGAGCGGTATTGTCCTGAGACTCCGTTTCATCGTGATCGCCTCCTTGCGAAATCATTCGCGTGTCGACTCAAGCGAGCGCGTGATGGTACGAGGAATTCAGGGGCGTGTCAGTACCGAATTCCCATAGGCGCGCGCCGTGCACCGCAGTTAACACGGACCTAACACTATCTACATAACTATTTCCCGCAACATTGCGTCGCGGGACGAATCGCCAGCGATTTCCTTTCATTTCGCGCAGGGCCAGCAAAACGCATCTCATCAACTGTTAACGGTGCATGCGCGCGACGGAGTGTGTTCTGCCAGCGTCGATCGGGCGCTTGGGCCTGATTCGTCCGCGATACGCTTCTTTTACTGGACGGGCATCCTTGTCCACTTCCCGGTTGCTGTGAGCGAACGTGGGCGAGTGAATCGAGTTGCCGCGGGAAGCGGCGAGAAATCCAGTCCTCGGATGAACTTAGGATCGCCCGCAAATCCGTGTCGCAACTGGCTGCGCTGCGTAGAATGACGTATCCTATCGATGCGTGGATTGCGCTTGTGCCGGAAGGGCGGGTTAATCCTGGCGCCGACCTTTCGCGAGACATTTTTTCGAGTCTTCGGAACACGACACTATGACACCGCTCGACTTGGCTCTGCTGGCCGCCGTTCCTGCCACGGTTACTTATGGGATCGTGGCCGTGATTCTGGCGCTATTTCTGCTGACGTTTGTCATCGTGGCCGCGGCCTACGGCAACTTGTGGTTTCAGGCGTACATGTCCAACGCGCAGGTCAGCCTGCTGCGACTCGTGGCCATGAGCTTTCGCCAGGTGAACGCCCGCACGATTGTGCAGTCGAAGATCATGGCAATGCAGGCCGGGCTTGGTAATGACCCCAGCGCCGGGATCACGACGCAACGACTCGAAGCGCATTACCTGGCCGGCGGCAACGTGCCAGGCGTAATCCGCGCGATCATCGCCGCGCATCGGGCCGACATCGATCTCGACTTCGATCGCGCGGCCGCGATCGACCTGGCCGGACGTGACGTGCTCGACGCCGTGCAGACCAGCGTCAATCCCAAGGTGATCGACTGCCCCGATCCGCAGAAATCGAAAAAGGCGACCTTGAGCGCGATCGCGAAGAACGGCGTCGAACTACAGATTCGCGCGCGAGTCACAGTCCGCACCAATATCAAGCAGTTGATCGGCGGCGCCACCGAGGAGACGGTCATCGCCCGCGTCGGCGAGGGGATCATCACTTCGATCGGCTCGGCCGAGAGCCATCTGCTCGTCATGGAAAATCCGGACATGATTTCGAAAGCCGTGCTGGCCCGTGGGCTGGACGCACAAACGGCATTCGAGATTGTGTCGATCGACATCGCGGATATCGACGTGGGCGAAAACATCGGCGCCCGCCTGCAAGCCGACCAGGCCGAGGCGGATACGCGCGTCGCCCGCGCAAAGGCTGAAGAGCGCCGCGCCTTCGCGATCGCCCGCGAGCAGGAGATGAAAGCCAAAACGGCCGAGAACCGCGCGAATGTGCTGATGGCCGAGGCCAAGGTGCCGCTGGCGATCGCCGAAGCGTTCCGCGGCGGCAACTTTTCCCGCGTGAGCTAGTGGGGCCAGTCAGCAGTTAGCAGTCAGACTGCAGCACGCTTAGACTCGCATTCCGGTTGCTTGCGCACCCGCACGTCTTCCCGCGAGAGAGAGCGGTCTTAACCGGTTCGCGGTAACCTGCTCTTCAGCCTTCGGCGGCTTCGGCCACGCATGATTCCATGTAGTCGAAGCTGTCGCGCGCCAGCTTTTCGACGCCCGGCGTATAGTCGAAGACTTCGACTGAGACCCAGCCGAGGTAGTCCGCTTCGCCCAGCGCCTCGAAGATGGGCACGAAATCGAGTTCGCCAAAACCTGGCCCTTGCAGATTCGGATCGTTGGCATGGAAATGCGCCATGATCTTGGCATGGCGACGAATCAATTCCGGGATAGGCGTCCTTTCGCTGCTCATCGCTTTGCAATCGAGATGCAACCGGCAATGGGGCGAGCCGACCATTGCGACCAACTGCGCGCCCGCATCGGCTGTCAACAGAAAGTTGCCGTCGGCCGGGGCCAGCGGCTCGACGGCCAGCACGACGTCCGTTTCTTCCAGCGCCGGCAGCGCTTCTTGAAACACCTCCGCGGCGTACCGCATGGCTTGCTCGTGAGTGACACCGGGCAGCAAATTGCGCTGCTGGGGCGAGCCGAAAACCATGACCTTTCCGCCCAGGTCCCGGCACAAGTGGGCTAAGTCGCGCAGATACTGCGCGGTCTTGCGACGGACCGCGGCGTCGGGACTGGTCAGGTAATAGCCGGTCGTCTTCGCCAGCAGCCAGTGTAAGCCGACCACGTCCAGATCGGCTTGCTCGGCCTGGCGGCGAACCTCGGTACGGCGGGCCGCGGAAATCTCGTTGGCGTCGGCGGCCATGGTGAACGGCGCGATCTCGATGCCGGTATAGCCGCACTCCCGCGCGAACTCAAAAGCCCGCTCGAAGGGCCAGTCCAGAAAGGTCTCGTTACAGATGGCAAATTTCATTGCAAGTCGCACCTGCTAATTCAGAGAGGATTGAGCTCGCCGCGGGGCACAATCCGGAGGGTGACCCCGGTTTCAGCCGTGCTGAGCCTACCGGCCCGCCAGCGGGTGGGCAAGCCGCCTGAACGGCGCGCAGCCAGCCGCCGTGATATCTCCAGGTGCCGGCAGCCGTCCCCATGGTACAGGCCGCATAGTCGCCACAACTGCTTCAGCACCGCGCGCCCTAGCACAAGCTATATTTCCGCAAGGTCCGTGGAACCGGACCCGCGGCATCCCTCAAGCTCGCAGCACTCTAAACGGATCGAGGTCAATCATGTGGAACCGACAATTGCTCACCGTGGCCGGCCTGGCCCTAGGCGCTATTCTCACAGCACATTTCGCCTCGCCTTCGGCGGCTCAGCAAAAGCAAAAGCCCGCGCAAGACGACAAGGCAACCGCCGAGCAAGATAAGCAGAAGGAAAAAGAGCTCGACATTCAATACTCCAAGGCGTACCTGACGCTGATGGAAGCGACGCTGGCCAAATACGAAGCCACGAATCGCAAATTGCCGAACACGATTCGTCCCTCGGTTATGCAAGCCATCCAGGAGACCGTCCGCGAGGCGCGCGAGCGCGTCGGCCTGGCACAGAACGATGACACGAGCGACGTCGAGATCTATGTCTCCGGCGCCGAAGCTGATCTGCGCGCGGCGCAGGAGGCGGTCAAGAAGGCGGAAGCCGCGAACCTGCAATACTCGGACACGGTCAGCCCCGAAGAAGTCACCCGACTGAAAGCCGAACTGGAAGTGGCGAAAATCCGTTTGGAAAAAGCCCGCCACCTGGGGCACGAATCGCCGCTGTCGAACGTACGGTTCGAGCTGGAACAACTGCGTGCCGACGTGGCTGAACTGCGGATGTTCGTGGCGCTGCTGCGCGATCGGAATTAAGCATAGGCGGCACAATTCACAGCGAATGCCGCGGTAGAGCAAGCGACCTCACGAAAGCCCCTTCCTTGTGGCTGTCTCTTATACACATCTGACGCTGCCGACGATCGCATAAGTGTAG
>CAMFLN010000173.1 GCA_945957305.1 uncultured Planctomycetaceae bacterium
ACCTGGCACAGGAGGAGGCGGTGATCGTCCAGGCCGTCCTGGCGGCGGCGGTGCGGTCACACTACCGGGCGAGATTGGCGGGAATCGCCCTGGGGGCGGCGGTGGAGGAAATCGTCCCGGTCGTCCAGGAGATGGAAATTGGAATGGTCATCGGCCCGATCGCCCGGTGACTTTGCCCGGTGAGATCGGTGATCACCGGCCAGGCCGCCCGGGTGGAGGCAATTGGGGCGGAAACTGGGGCGGAGGAAACGGCAACTGGAATAACGGCAACTGGGCCGGCGGTAATTGGGGGAATGGCAACTGGGGCAGTGGCAACTGGGGCAACGGGAACTGGAACGGCAATAACTGGGGAAACAACTACTACAACAACTGGTCAAACACCAACAACAACTTCAATTATTACGGTCCTGGTTGGAGCGGGGCGCGCTGGGGCAACTGGTATCAGGGAAGTTGGGGCACGGGATTAGGCGCCGCGTGGGGCGCGGGCCTGGCTGGCTATTGGGCTGGTTCTCTCTACAACCCCGGCTACTACTACAACTCGTGGGGCTACCTGCCGAGCGCTTGGAACATGCCGATTTACGGCGCGTGGGGACTCAATTCCCTGGCCTATGGTTGGACGAACACTGGCTATGTGAATCCGTACATTACGCCAGCCACGCAGACGATCGTGGTGCAGCAGCCGATCGCCGTGGCTGACGGCGCGGCGCAGCCCGGCGTCGAACAGGTCGTCGCGTACGATTATTCGCAGCCGATCGACACAGGTTCAGTCCCCGACGATCGCGACAACGCCGAACTCGCGCAGCAGATCTTCGAATCGGCGCGCAGTGCTTTCAAGTCGGGCAACTACGGCCGCGCCCTGTCGCTGACCGATCAGGCGTTGTCGTCACTACCCAACGATCCCGTGCTGCACGAATTTCGCGGCCTCGTGCTGTTCGCGCTGAAGCGCTACGAAGAAGCGGCCGCGGCAGAATACGCGGTGTTGTCAGCCGGCCCTGGCTGGAATTGGACGACCCTCGTCGGGCTGTACGACAGTGTGGACGATTACACAAAACAATTGCGGACGCTCGAGGCCTACGCTGCGAAGCAGCCGCAGGATGCCGCGGCGCAATTCCTGATCGGCTATCACTACCTGGTGCAAAACTTTCCGGAAGAGTCCGCCAAGGCGTTCGCGAATGTCGCCAAGTTGCGCCCCGAGGACAAACTCTCGGCAAATTTCGCGAAAGCACTGGTCGCCCCCGCGCCGGCAGAAAAACCGAGCCCGGCAAGCAGCGAAGTTGACACTGCGGGGACCGAGGCAAATGCCAGGAAGGAACCGCCGCCACCGCCACCGCAGAATCTGCTCGGCACCTGGACGGCGCATCCCGACGAGAAGGTGACCATCACCTTGACACTGTCACAACAGGGAACCTTTAGCTGGGCCGTGGCGCAGGACGGGCGCACGCAAACCATCGAGGGCCAGGCCGGATTCCAAGACAACGTGTTGGTGCTTGGGCAGTCCAATGGCCCTCCTTTGGCCGGGAAAATCACCCTATCCGAACGTGGTAAAGGATTTACCTTCCGACCGACGGGCGCGCCTGACGATGTGCCGGGCTTGTCATTCACGCCTCAAGCGAAGTAGCGCGGCCCAGGCGCCGCGTGATTGACAGCCCAGACCAAGGCAACGAACTGAAAACGGCGTTCCAGCCGCTTGCTTGCGTGCTTCGCACATGCGCCGCATGATGGTCGCATGAAAAGCATTTTGCACCATCGTCGCCACGACAGCGCGCGACGCGTGATCTGGTTCTGTTGCTGGTTCGCCTCCTGGGCGCTGTGCGCTGCTCAAGGGACCGCCTGTCGGGCGCAAGAAACTCGCGCCGACAAGCAGCCCCCTGCCAAGGCCGGATTGCCGCTGCCGGGCGAGACTTTCGAGGTCGAGGGAGCGCAGGCGTTTGTGATTCGGCCCAAGTCGGTGCAAAACGAGACGGCCACGCCCTGGGTATGGTACGCACCGACGCTATCCGGCCTGCCCGGCGATTCCGAACGCTGGATGTTTGAACGCTTCGCCAATGCTGGAATTGCCATCGCCGGGATCGACGTTGGCGAATCGTTCGGCAGCCCTGCAGGGCGTGCGAAGTACTCGGCGCTGCACGCCGCGCTCGTCAAACAAGGCTTTTCGGCAAAGCCGGTTCTGCTGGCGCGCAGTCGCGGGGGCTTGATGCTCCTCTGCTGGGCTTGTGAAAATGCCGATAAGGTCGGCGGCATTGCCGGTATTTATCCAGTTTTCAACGTTGCCAGCTATCCGGGACTCGAAAAAGCGGCGCCGGCGTATCATTTGACGCCTGATGATTTCCAGTCACGACTGGCCGAACATAATCCGCCCGAACGACTGGCGGCGCTGGCTAAGGCCAAGGTACCGCTGTTCGCCATTCACGGCGACATGGACACGGTGGTTCCGCTGGAAGAAAATTCCGGCTTGATTGCCGACCGATACGCCGCGCTCGGCGGCAAGATGGAATTGATCGTTCCTAAGGGGCAAGGGCACAACATGTGGCCCGGTTTCTTTGAATGCCCGGAGTTGGTCGCGTTTGTGCTGCGGTGCGTGGGCAAAGAGTAAGCCATCTTCGAAGATCGACGCCCTGCACACGCACACCGAGGAAACTCGACCATCACTCGCAGGATTACGAGTTGTCGAAACCTTCGGCCACTCCGCAAGGTATAGCCGGGCGGCTGTGGCGAACGCTCAGCCGGGGTCGCTCAGGTCAATGTCACGCGCCTGGGCGGCCTTTTTTTGTCCGCCCAGAGCGGTTCGTCATGCGCACGCGGCCCGCGTAAAATGTCTGCGGAACAGAACTCTGTCCGCAGTGCCCAGAAGTACGAGACTATGCGCAGCAATCACACATCTCGCCACCGCTGGCGCCAACTCTCGCTCGGACAATTACTGGCGCTGTTGACCGTCGTGGCCCTGGTGGTGGCGATTGGTTTCCAGCAGTTTCAGCGACAACGGCAAGCCTTTCACCAGGCCGCCGAGGCACGCGAGCGAGCCATCGCGGCGCGAACTGCCGCTCAGGCGAACCCCCGACCGTAAATCCACGTCTGTTCTACAGCCGTGCAGGTGGCCAGCCGTGGTACGTCAGCATCCCGTAGGACCGACGAACCTGTGCCACGTGCCGCGGATTCCCCGCATGGCGCACGCGTTTCATCCGGAATAACCGCCGAGGTCGCTGGGCCTTATGAGACGCCTGGGTCCCTCGACGTTTGAGCCACCGGCGGTACAATCTGGACTGGCTTGGCGGCGCTGCCGCCGAACCTGATTCTCGCGGACGGCCACGGCCTGCACCGCGTGGCGAGGCTGTAGCTCAGTTGGTAGAGCAACGGACTTTTAATCCGTAGGTCTTGGGTTCGAGTCCCAACAGCCTCATTTTCTTCTCTGCACCCGTTTTGTCGCCGCTTCGTTCGTTTCGAAACGTGCTGTCGGGGTTCGTGGCTTACGCGTTGCCCATTCGACCTCAGTCGCGCGTGCGATTGCACTGGAGGGCAATGCAACGCGTTGGCACCAAGTCGAGGCTCTGCCGTCTCGGACCGCGATGCTGAATAAACCGTAAGCATGTAGGGCGTGGGAGTTTCGCCTGCGCACAAGATCTTTAGCGGGATAATGTCCTGGTCCTCAGAGCTTCATTGACCAAGAGCTCGACTCAGGCGTAGACTTTGGGCGCATTTACTTTCGGCGTGTCGGGCGTGGGCAGGCGTTGGCGGACTCGTCAGGTTCACACTCACCTTTGCCGAGAATTTTGCCATGTCACTAGACGCAGTTCGTCGTCGGGCTTCCGGTTTTACGCTCGTGGAGCTGCTCGTGGTGATCGCGATCATTGGATTATTGATCGCCCTGTTGCTGCCGGCGGTGCAAATGGCGCGCGAGGCGGCGCGGCGGTCGCAGTGCAGCAACAATTTGAAGCAACTAGGGCTGGCCTTGCAGAACTACGTCGGCGTTTCCGGCGCCTTTCCGCCGGTCACATTGCTGCCCGTCGGTCAGACTTACCAGCCCTGGTCCGGCCAGGCGCGGCTGCTGCCGTATCTGGAACTAGGCAACCTCGGCTCGCTGATTAACTTCACCGAGAATCCGGAATTTCCCAGCAATCCCACCGCCGCGGCGACAAGGGTAGCGGCTTATCTCTGCCCCGACGAAGTGCGCGACGAGCAGCGGGTCACGCCAACCTTGATTCACTATCCGCTCAACTACGTTTTCAATCAGGGAACGTGGTTTATCTACGATCCGAAGAGCGGCGATGTCGGGGACGGGGCTTTCATGCCTAACCGCGCTTTTCGTCCGGCCGACATCACCGATGGGCTATCGAACACGCTGGGCATGTCCGAGGCATTGGCTTACCAACCGAACCTCTGGGATACCAACAATCCCAACACGGTCGGCGTCGCGCCGCCGCAAACCGTGGCCGATTTGCAAACCTACTATGGCGGTACATTCGATAGCTTCGGGCACACCGAATGGGTCGAAGGAGATGTGCACGAAACCGGCTTTACCACGACCTTCCCGCCCAATACCAAGGTGCCGTACACCAGCGGCAGCGAAGTCTACAGCATCGATGTCACCAGCATGCGCGACGGCGAGTCGGCGACCGCGCCGACGTACGCCGCGGTCACAGCGCGCAGCTACCATCCGGGCCTGGTCAATGCACTGCTTCTGGACGGCTCGGTCCGTACGGTGGCCAATTCCGTCGATCAAAAGGTATGGCGCGCCGCGGGAACACGAGCTGGAACGGACCTGACGACTCTGCCCTAAGCGTCGCCTCCAGCACCACGTATCAAACGTCCGCCGAAAAAGTCCGCACAGAATAGCCCGCGGCTGCACGAACATAATCAACTAAAGAGGTGCTGTAATGTTCACAACGGAAAGGGCTGCTGCGCGAAAAGTCACTGTTCCGTCACGGTTGTTCCTGGCAGTAGTCGCTTTTGCAGCAGCGATTGCGGGTTGCCAGGAAGCGATCACAGTTCCCGAGCTGGAAGAGGGGCGAGCGGTAACGGACAAGTTCATGCAGTCGGTCTGTACCGGCAAGGCAGCCGACGCTTGGGACACGACGAGCGTGGAGTTCAAAAGCGCCGAGGGGCGCGATTCGTTCGCACGCACCGTCAAGAAATTGAAATGGCTGGGCAAACCGGCGCAATTCGCCGCGGCGGCCACGATCGAAAGTCCCCAAGGGCCGCGGGCGGAGTACACCTACCGTTCGGCCGATGGCAAACACCAGGTGCGGCTGATGATTTCCCCGCACGACGCCGCGTGGCAGGTGGATCGCATCAAGTTCGACTGAGCTACGTCGTCCAGGCATCACAACAGCGGATGGCGCGCCGCTTCACATGGCGCGCCGCTCCACGAGATTCGCCAAGCAGGGTGATTATTCCCTTTCGTCGTCCGCGGAGTGGCGGCGTCGCAGGATGTTCGTGCCGGCGTAGCGAGCCCGATTGCCCAGTTCATCCTCGATGCGCAGCAGCTGGTTGTACTTTGCCAGCCGTTCTCCGCGGCATGGTGCGCCGGCTTTGATCTGTCCGGCGCCAGTGGCCACGGCCAGATCGGCGATGAACACGTCGGGGGTCTCACCCGAGCGATGACTGATCACGACGTCATACGCGCCCTCTTGGGCATCGTTGATCGCGGTCAGGGTCTCGGTAACGGTGCCGATCTGATTCAGCTTGATCAGCGCGGCATTTCCCACTCCGTCGCGGATCGCCTGTTGAATGATTTCAGGATTGGTGACGAAGATGTCGTCGCCGACGAGCTGCACGCGCTTTCCCAGCTCGCGTGTCAGCGCTTTCCAGCCTTGCCAATCCTGCTCGGCCAAAGGATCTTCGATCGACCAGATAGGATATTTATCGAGCCACGACTCGTAAAGTCGGATCAAATCGTCAGTTTTCTTCCGTGCTCCGCCCGACTTTTGAAACGTGTACGTGCCGTTCTTGTACAGTTCGCTGGCCGCGCAATCGAGCGCGATGAGGACGTCATGCCCCGGATGGAATCCGGCCTGCTCGATGGCGGCAAGCAACAGGTCGAGAGCGTGCTCATGCGACTTCAAATTGGGCGCGAAGCCCCCCTCGTCGCCGACGGCGGTCGAGTAGCCCTGCTCTTTCAGCAGGCCCTTAAGACGGTGGTAGATTTCGACGCCCATGCGCAACGCTTCGCGAAAACTCGGCGCCGAGACCGGGGCGATCATGAACTCCTGAAAGTCCAGGCTGTTGTCGGCATGCGCGCCCCCGTTGAGGACGTTAAACATGGGGACCGGCAGCACGTGGGCGTTGAAGCCGCCCAGGTAGCGGTACAACGGAATGCCGGCGCTGGCCGAGGATGCCTGCGCCACTGCCATCGACACGCCGAGGATGGCATTCGCCCCCAATCGGCTCTTATCATTCGTGCCGTCAAGCTCACATAGACGGCGATCGACGTCTTCCTGCGAGATCGCGTCAAACATGTGAAATGCCGGGCTGATGGTTTCGTTCACATGGCGCAGCGCCTTGCTCACACCCTTGCCATTGAATCGCGCGGGATCACCGTCGCGCAGCTCCAGAGCTTCGCGCGAGCCCGTGGATGCCCCCGACGGTACCGCCGCTCGCCCGCGTGCACCATCGTCGAGCGAGACATCAACCTCGATGGTCGGATTACCTCGAGAGTCGAGGATCTCACGTGCAC
>CAMFLN010000174.1 GCA_945957305.1 uncultured Planctomycetaceae bacterium
AAACAGATCTGTGCAATAACCCTGGGTCTTCTCAAAACGCCCATTGTGCAGCAAGGCGGGGTTGAAATTCGTATTATCCGGCGCGTCTCCGCAACTGCCGGGAAAAGTCTGGCCAATCCCCCCGGCGCCATGAATGAACACCTCGTCGAAACCGCGTTTGTCGGGCCAGCGTTCCGGCTCATCCCCCAGGTGCCACTTGCCGAAGATGCCAGTGGTATAGCCCGCCGATTTTAAAACCTGCGCGAGTGTCGTCGCGCCCAGGGTCAATCGTTCGCGCTCGTTGATCGTGTGCGTGACACCATTCTTGAACTCGTGACGGCCGGTCAACAACGCCGCGCGCGTCGGCGCGCAGGTGGGACTGACGTGAAAATCGGTAAACCGCACGCTTTCGCGCCAGAAAGCGTCTAGCGCCGGGGTCTTGATGATGGGACTTCCCAGGCAGGCAAAGTCGCCGTAACCAACGTCGTCCGGCATGACAATAATAATGTTCGGGCGTTTTGCCACCTCGCGCCCGTGCGTGCCGTGCGCAGCGAACAGCGCGACGACCAGGGCAAGCATTGTCTTCCAACGAAATACGTACACTCTTGCCTCACTCTCCGGTTACGCGGCCCGGCGCGCGACGATTCTTTCCCGCGCGCTGGGTCAACTTGTCCCCCAGGTCATCGCGGGCAACTTCGGCGTAACCCAACAAGCTGCTCACGATATCGGGATGTTCTGCCGCCACATTCTTGGTTTCACCAATGTCGGCAGCGACGTTGTAAAGTTCCGGCGACTCCAGCTTGCGCGGCTCATACGACACCGGTTTGCCTCCGGATCCGCCGGGGCGGCCCGCGAGCGTGCGATAGGTATGCGGCAGGTAAAGTTTCCAGGGACCGCTCATCACGGCCTGCAATTCGTTGTCGTTGTAATAGAAGTAGTACGCCTCGTGCGGATTCTTGGCGGTCGCCTCGCCCGAAAGTAGCGGCCAGATATCCTGCCCGTCGATCTTTTGCGGGGGCAAGGCCGCGCCGGACAACCGGGCGATCGTGGGAAAGAGATCGATCGTCATGGCGGGCTCATGGCAGACGCTTCCCGGCGGAATCACACCGGGAAAGCGCGCGATAAAGGGCTCGCGCACGCCTCCCTCCCAACACGTTCCCTTCCCCTCGCGCAGCGGTCCCGCCGAGCCCGCGTGATCGCCGTAGTTCAACCAGGGACCATTGTCCGAGCTGAAGATCACCAGCGTCCGGCGATCCAGCTCGTTACGCGCAAGCGCCGCCAGGATTTCGCCCACCGACCAATCGATTTCTTGCATCACGTCGCCGTAGAGCCCTGCGCCGGATTTGCCCTCGAACTTCTCACTGACATGCAACGGCACATGCGCCATGCTATGCGGCACGTACAACAAGAAGGGACGATCCTTGTTGCGCTCGATGAAGCTCACGGCGTGCTCGGTATACCAGGTTGTCAATTGGCGCTGTTCTTTCGACGTCACCTCAGGCAGGATGACTTTGTCCCCCTCGACCAGCGGCAGATCGGGAAAGCCTTGCCGCTTCTTCTGCCCTGGCGTTGCCAGATAGTCGGGGTGCAACGGCCACATATCGTTGGAATAGGGCAGCCCGAAGTATTCGTCGAAGCCGTGATGCGTCGGCAAGAATTGCGGTAAGTGCCCCAAATGCCATTTGCCGTAGACCGCCGTGGCATATCCTTGAGGCTTGACCAGCTCGGCGAGCGTCATCTCGTCTGCATTGATGCCAATCTTAGCCTGCGGCCCCAGTGCGCCTTGGATGCCCAGACGATTCGGGTAGCAGCCAGTCAACAACGCCGTGCGCGACGCCGAGCAGACGGGCTGCGCCGTGTAGAACCGCGTAAACCGAATTCCTTCGGCCGCCATGCGATCAAGATGGGGCGTTTGATAACCCTTGGCGCCAAAGACGCCGACGTCGGCATAGCCCACGTCGTCGCAGTAGATGATGACGATGTTCGGATGCTCTGGCGGCGCCGCAGGGCTTTGCGCGCGGGCAGCGCCGACCAAGGTGCTGGCCACGGCAACAATCACGGCGGCAGACTGACGGACCGCACGAACCATTTCCAGAAGCGTCCTACGGACGCCGGGCACACATCGCTGCTGAAAGTTCATCAAAGGGCCTGCCAAGGATTTGCAATTTGTGACCGGGGAGCTTACCGGTGTCTCAGGATACCACTTCTCGCGCAGCATTGCGGCAACCATAATCGAAACTTGTCCCGAGAGAATCTCCCTCTGGTTGCTACCTGCACGTTCATGGTATTAGGCGGTCGATGACGCAGAGCGACGAGCCCGAGGTAACTGCTCCCCCGCCCCCTCCCGCGGCGCCATCCGGCCGGTGCTGCGAGGCGTGGTCGCTCCTCAAGGCGGCGTTGGGCGCCCTGGTGATCGCCGCGGCAGTGACAGCGATTTATCGCCGCGCACTCGATGCGCCGTTTGTCTTCGACGATCAAAGCACGGTCGTTTCGAATCCGTCGATCACGCAACTCTGGCCGCTGGTCGGCAGCCCAAGCCAGCGCGGCCCGCTCAATCCTCCGCCACAGTTTTGCACCGCAGGGAGGCCGCTCGTCAACCTCACGCTGGCGCTCAACTATCATTTCTCCGGTCTCAAGCCGGCCGGCTATCACGCCTTTAACATCGCCTTGCACACGGCCAGTGCATTGCTGGTATGGGGGCTGGTGCGGCGCACCTTGCAGCTTCCCTATTTCAAGGAACAGTTCGCGCGCACGGCCAACCTGCTGGCGTTCCTCGCGGCACTCGTCTGGGCGGTTCACCCGCTGCATACCGAGACGTTGATTTACGTCACGCAGCGTACCGAATTGCTGGTCAGCTTTTTTTACCTGGCTACGCTCTATGCCAGTTTGCGCTATTGGCAGGCAACCTCACACGGGCCACGTCGCATCTGGCTCATCGTCGCCGTTCTGAGCTGCCTCGGCGGTATGGCGTCGAAGGAGGTCATGGTCTCGGCGCCGGTCATGGTGTTGCTCTTCGAGCGCACGTTTATCGCCGGATCTTTTCGCCGGGCCTGGGCGCAGTCCTGGCCGCTCTACCTGGGGCTGGCACTCGGCTGGGCCTTGTTGTTCGTATTGCATGCTGATGGACCACGATCGGATTCCGTGGGCTTCGGCCTCGGCATTTCGGCGCACCAGTGGTGGCTGACCCAGACGCGCGTTTTGCTGCTGTACCTGAAACTAGCTGTATGGCCCTGGCCGTTGTGCATTCATTATCAAGAGGATTACCTGACGTCGCTCAGCGACGCCTGGCGGACCTTGCTGCCGGCTCTGCTACTTGTCGTTGCGGCGGCGCTCCTGGCGTGGCGCCGTACGTCGACTGGCTACGTCTTGTTGTGGATGTTTGCCATCCTCTCTCCGACACTGGTCGTGCCGATCACAACCGAAGTCGCCGCCGAGCGGCGCATGTACTTGCCGCTGGCCGCGCTTGTGCCCTGGGCAATCGCGGGAGCTTACGCTTTTTTCGACCGGAGACATGCCCGTTCCACGGACGACGCGGCGAGCGCCCGCGCTGGCACGACCCTGGCCCCTATTTTGATCACGAGCTGCTGCATTGCCCTCATTTTTGCAATTGTGAACACGCGGCGTCTGAATGCCTATCATGACGCGGTAACGCTCTGGCACGATACAGCACTGCGACAGCCAGCGAGCGCCACCGTGCGAATCAATTTGGGCATGGCCTTGATGCAAGCGGGGCGACCGCTGGAGGCCGCGCAGCAATTCGAAGTGGCCACGCAGTTGAAACCGGGTGCCGCCGACGCTTGGAACAATCTGGCTTTGGCGTCGATCAGCACCGACCAGACCGCGGAAGCTGTTGCCGCCGGAGAACGCGCCGTGGCCTTGGCGCCTGAGTTCGCGGAAGCTCACAACAATCTGGCCGTGGCCTTATTGAAAGCAGGGCAGAGCGCCGCAGCGGTGAAACATTTCGAAGAAGCCCTGCATCTCCGGCCCAATTATCTCGACGCGCACATGAATCTCGGACTGGCGCTCGCGCATTCCCAGGACCACGCGGCGGCGATCAAGCATTTGGCCGTGGTCGTGGAGCAGCGCCCGGAACTTTTAGCGGCCTACGGCCCGCTTGTGCGCGCGTATGCCGCGCAGGGCCAGCAGGCCGAGGCCATCGCCACGGCTCGCCAAGCGCTGCGCCTGGCCCAGTCGCAAGGAAAACCGGTCGAGGCCGAACAGATCGGGACCTGGCTGCGCGAGAACGGCGACGGAGTGCATGACTAATGGCCCAGCGCAAGCGTCACTCCGCACGTCACGAAACGTTGGCGCCAAACACAGCCGGGTCGGCGCCGTGGCTCACCCGCGCGGCACAGCACCCGCTGGCCCGCGCAGTGGCTGGCGTCTTGGTACTGATCGCTACCGTGTTGGTCGTCTATGGGCCGGCGCTGCACGCGCAGTTCATTTTCGACGACATGCCGACCGTGGTGCGCAATGACTCGATTCGGCGAGTGTGGCCGCTCTGGGGAACCAGCGAAAATCCCGGACCTCTGCAACCGCCGGCGCAAGCGCCCGTTTCGGGCCGGCCGCTGGTGAATCTTTCCTTGGCGCTGAACTATGCGTTCGCTGGCGTCGATCCCTTCGGCTATCACTTGGGCAACGTACTGCTGCACATTACTTCGGCTCTGCTGTTGTGGGTGATGGTGCGGCGCACCTTGACACTCGAATATTTTGGCGGCCGCTTCGCGAACTCCGCCAACGTGCTGGGTTGGATCACGGCCATGCTCTGGGCCATCCACCCGCTGGCGATCGACGCTGTCGAATACGTGACGCAGCGCACTGAGCTGTTGATGGCCTTCTGCTATCTCTTGACCTTTGACGCCTGTTGGCATTACTGGCATGCCACGTCACGCGGGGCGCGTGGCGGTTGGCTCTTGTTGGCGGTCGGCGCCTGCCTGGCCGGCATGGCGGCGAAGGAAGTCATGGTTTCCGCCCCCGTGATGGTGCTGTTGTACGAACGCACCTTTATTACTGGGTCGGTAGCAAAGGCACTGCGCCGCTCCTGGCCGCTCTATACAGGTTTGGCACTGACCTGGGGGCTGCTGGCGCTCTTGAATATCTCAGCTCCCCGCTCGAACACCGCCGGATTTCACTTGGATGTTTCACCGCTCACTTGGTGGTTCACCCAGGCCAAGGTGCTGCTGATCTATTTGAAGTTGGTCGTTTGGCCGGCGCCGTTGTTGATCTATTACGACATTCCCTATATCGAGTCGTTAGGCGTTGCCATTCCATGGCTGGCCGCGGTCGCGTCACTGGCTGTATTGACAATAGTGCTGCTGTGGCGGCGTTCGGCGGTTGGCTTTGTGCTTACGCTGGTGTTCGCCCTGCTATCGCCGACCCTGGTTGTTCCGGTAGTGACAGAAGTCGCCGCTGAACGGCGCATGTATTTGCCGCTGGCAGCCCTGTTGGCCTTGGCTGTGAGCAGCGGCTACCTGCTGGCCGAGCGTCTGGCCGGACGTCGCCCAGATAAATCGCGCCATTCCGCGACGAATTGGCCGTTGGCTTTCGTGGCGATACTCAGCGTGCTTGTGCTGCTGATTTATGCCGAGCGTAGCAGCCGGCGATTGGCCGATTTCGCCACGCCCCTGGCGATCTGGCAAGCGGCGCTGCCCTACGAACCGGACAGCGAATACGTGCAGAACAACGTGGGAATGGCGCTAGTGGCGCTGGGGCGGTCGCGCGAAGCCATTCCGCATTTTGCCGCGGCGGCGCAGCACAATCCCGATTCGGTCAAAGCGCACACGGAACTCGGCTTCGCCCTGATTGCCGGGGGCCGCGCGGTGGACGCCCTGGAGCACTTTACCACCATGGCCGAGCTCGATCCGCGTAGCTTCCGGGCGCAAAATAACCTGGGCTTTGCCTTGGTCGTGGCGGGCCGGCCCGAGCAGGCTCTTCCCCATCTGCAACAGGCTTGCGAGCTCGATCCCGCTGCGGCCGAGCCACATAACAACCTGGGACTGGCCATGGGAGGCTTGCAGCGCCCGGAAGAGGCCATCCGTCACTTTCAACGGGCGTTAGAATTGCAACCGAATTTTCCCGATGCGGCCGCAAACTTGGGAATCGCCGAGCTCAGCGCGGGACGCGTTGAGCAAGCGGCCGTAGACTTGGAACACGCGTTGCAACTCCGCCCCGAGCAGTTCGATGCAGTCCTACCCTTGGCAACCGCCTACGAACAACGGGGGCGACAATCCGAGGCGATTGCCACGGTACAGGCCGCACAACAGCGAGCCGTGGCAAAAAACAGAACGGACGAGGCACGCAAGTTCGAGCAGTGGCTGCAAACTCATCGTCCGCGCCCGGCCGCGCCGTAAAAGGCGATCGTGCGCTGCCAACGGCGGCGATCAACGGTATCCTTGAATCTTTCCGTGTCAGCTTTGCGGCAATACAACCATCACTCCCGGTCTTTCATCGGCGGTTCACTTCACTCACACGCCTCATGGCCTCGCGCAAGAATCGCCGTCCCGGCAATACGAACGCTTCCCTCGCGACGGTTCCCGCGGGCCGCGGCAACGCGTCGTGGCGTGGACCGCTCGGACAGATTGTCGCCGCCGTCATCATCCTCGGCGGCGCAGTCGCATTACTATACGCGCCGACGATTCACGCGCCGCTGATCTTCGACGATGGCAATGGCAT
>CAMFLN010000175.1 GCA_945957305.1 uncultured Planctomycetaceae bacterium
CCCCTTCGCCATCTTAGGGCGCGAAGAGAAATGCACGGGCGACCCCGCGCGGCGGATCGGCAACGAGTTCCTCTTCGAGCAATTGGTCCAGGACAATATCGCCACGCTCGATCGCTACCAGGTGAAGACAATCGTCACGTCGTGCCCGCACTGCTTTAACACGTTTCGCAACGAGTATCCGCAGTTCGGTGCACGCTATGAGGTCTTTCATCACACGGAGTACCTGGCGCGGCTGGTGCGCGAGGGGAAACTGTCGGTCGAAATGCCGACCGATAAAAAAGTCACCTTCCACGACCCTTGCTACTTGGGCCGTCACAACGGTGTATACGACGCCCCGCGCGAGCTGGTGCAGATTTCTACGCGCTGGGAACCGATCGAAATGGCACAAAGCCGCAATAACGGCTTTTGCTGCGGTGGCGGCGGGGGCATGAGCTTTATCGACGAGCCGCCGAACCAGCGCGTCAATCAAGAACGAGCCCGGCAAGTGTTGGAGACCGACGCCGACATCGTGGCCGTCGGTTGCCCTTTCTGCACGACGATGCTTGAGGATGGCATCAACGCGCGGAAGGGGGACCGCAACGTGCAGGTCATGGACGTGGCCGAGCTATTGTGGCAGGCCGTGGCAGTCGCCCCCGATACCTCGACGAAGAAGTGAACTCTACTGAAAGGCACCGTGCTATATGGATCTCGGCCTTACGCCCAGCGAATTGAAATTCCGCGACGAATTGCGGAGCTGGCTCAAACAGAATGCACCCTCGAAAGCGAGCCTGTCCGCCACGACGACGGAGTCGCCTGCCGAGTTCCATCGGCAAATTCGCGATTGGCAGCGCAAGTTGTTCGATGGCGGTTACGCCGGCATTGCCTGGCCGAAAGAGTTTGGCGGTCGAGGCGCCTCGTTCATCGAGCAGGCGATTTTTCAAGAAGAGCTGGCCCTAGCCGACACGCCCGAGACGGCCACGATCGGACAAAGCCTCGTCGGGCCGACGATTATCGCCGTGGGGACCGAGGAGCAGAAGAAACGCTTCTTGCCAGGCATTCTGTCGGGCGAAGAAGTGTGGTGCCAGGGCTTTTCCGAACCGAACGCCGGCAGCGATCTGGCCTCATTGCAAACCAAGGCCGTGCTCGACGGCGACCATTTCGTCGTCAACGGTCAGAAAATCTGGACCAGCTTCGCCCATTTCGCCGACCTGTGCCTGTTGGTCGTGCGCACCGACCCGGCAGCTCCCAAGCACAAGGGAATCACTTGCCTGCTGGTCGACATGAAAAGCCCTGGCATCGATGTGCGCCCGCTGAAAATGATGTCGGGCGATGCCGAGTTTAATGAGATGTTCTTCTCCAACCTGCGGGTGCCAGTCGATCGCGTGCTGGGCAAGGTCAACGAAGGATGGAACGTCGCGATCACGGCGCTGAGTAATGAACGCGCGAACTTGGGGATCGGGCTGTACGTGGCATTCAAACGCAACCTCGACGAGGTGATCGAGCATGCGCGTAAAATCCGCCGCCATGGTCGGCCCGTGATCGAAGACCCCGTGCTGCGACAAAAATTGGTACAAGCCTACGTCGATCTGGAAGTGTTTCGCCTGAATACAACCCGGGCGCTGAGCACGCTGAACAAGACCGGCGTGCCTGGCCCTGAGGGCTCGATTCAGAAACTCTATTGGAGCGAGCTGAACCAGCGCAACGCGCAGGTCGCGATGGAAGTGCTGGGACCTTACGCCCAGTTGACCGATTTCGAGGGGGGGCGGATCGCCTACAACTACCTGCGCTCGCGCGGCAACACGATCGAGGCCGGAACCAGCGAAGTGCAACGCAACATCATCGCCCAGCGCGTGCTGGGATTGCCACGGAGTTACTAAACAGCCGCATGCGCCCCGTGAAGCATGCTTGAATGGGTGCCACTGCTGGCTTGCCCAGCGGTGAAATTTGCAACTCACAAGTGCCTTTTATTACCGAACATCATCGACAGCATTCTTCTATCACCGAGCCATCCATGGAATTCGAATTATCCAAACCGCAGAAGTTACTGCAAAAATCTGCTCGCGACCTGTTCGCACGTGCCTGTCCCGCCACGCGCGTGCGCGAACTGATGGCCACTGACGCAGCTCTCGATCCGAAGCTTTGGTCCGAGATCGCCGATCAAGGTTGGCTTAGCCTGCATCTGCGCGAGGAGTGCGGAGGTCTCGGACTGGGCATGGTCGATCTCGTGGCTGTCGCCGAAGAGATGGGGCGGGCCTGCTTTCCCGGTCCGTTCTTGGGAACAGTGTGGGCCGCGACACTCCTGGCCGAGGCCGCGCCGGAGTCGAAACACCTGCAAGCCCTGGCGACCGGTGAACAAAAGGGAGCCGTCGCGCTGCTCGAGCCCGAGGCCAGTTGGGACCCGGCCGACGTTCGCTTGCAGGCGGTAAAATCCGGAGCGGGTTATCAGCTCACCGGGCAGAAATCGTTCGTGTCTGATGCCGACGTAGCCGATGTAATTCTTTGCGTCGCACGCGTTGGCAACGAACTTGCGCTGTTCGCGGTGCCGGCCAAAGCCACGGGGGTCTCGATCCGAGCGATGGCCGGCATGGACGCGACCCGCAAACTTTTTGATGTCACTTTCGAAGGAGTGGTCGTCACTGCCGATAATGTGCTGGCGACGGGGGACGCGGCCCGGGCGGCGCTTGATCGTTCTCTTCAAGTCGGGACGCTTGTAACCTGCGCCGACATGCTGGGGGGCATGCAATGGATCATCGAAGATGCCGTCGAGTACGCCAAGACCCGGCAACAGTTCGGCAAGGAGATCGGCTCGTTCCAGGCCGTGCAGCACATGTGCGCCGATATGCTGCTGTGGACCGAAAGCGCACGCTCGGCGATTTATTTCGCGGCGTGGGCCCTCGATGCAGAGCCGGCAAGCGCTGAGCGGGCCGTGATGACCGCCAAAATCTACACCTCGGACGCGTCCCGCGAAGTGGCCAACCGCGGCGTGCAGGTGCACGGCGGCATCGGCTTCACCTGGGAGCATGATCTGCAACTGTATTACAAGCGGAGCAAGGCGTCAGAAATCCTGTTCGGCGACGCCGCCTTCCATCGCGCCCGCCTGGCGGACGTCGTCTTTAGCAGTTAAGCGAAGGGATTTTTAACCACGACGGCACAACGGTCATCACGTTGTGCTCGTGGTGTCGTCGTAGTTTGTGAACCTCAACGAGTTGCTGGGACGAGTCGAAGAGACCGCTTCTATTCGTCATCTCCGAAGTCGAAGAGCGCTCGGGCGCTGCCATCGCTGCAACCCAAGCGCATGTCACACGCTCGTTCCAAAATGCAGCAACAATTAGCTTTGGGCGGCTCCTAGCGCAGTTTGATGGGTTCCCCCCGGAACGCACGGGGAATCACCGGCCACTCTTTGGTCAGGAAGTAGGCATAGGTGCCTTCTGGGAATTCCGGAGTCTTGCAGAATCGACCGTTGCATTCGTCGAGATCACCGGTGCCGGCCGCGTAGACATAGTCTTCGAAGAACGTGCCATCGTACTTCCCCCCCGGGCCTTCCTCGCCGCCGGGCCGGTTACCCTCTTTCAGATGAAAGCTCGGCCGAAGTTGAGCGACCCCGGACTGCGGATCTTTCGGATCGACATATCCAACCATGCAGTAAATCGGAAAGCCATCGGCGGCCCAGCCTACTAGCGGCGAATGTTTCGTCGATTCAAAGCCCAGTTCCTTGAGCAACTGCGCGGGTATCCCGTGATAATGATAGGCGCCCTGCGGTTGCACGTGTGCGTAGTTTTCATCAATGCCCAAGGGCACTGCGCCGCCGAGCGCTTCATAATTCCATCCGCTGCCTCTATCGCCTTGCCAGAACTCCGCAGTTCCCGGGTCGAACAAGACTCCGTTCACGGCCACGCCAAACGGCATGTTGGGAGGACCAAATCGGCCGGCAAGGTAGATCGAGGTAATCGTTTCGGCCGGCTGGGGGTCTGCTGGGAGCTCAAAATCGTATCGCTGCGGACGAATGGAATGCGGATTTCCTCGATTGGGAAAGCGACCTACACGGTGCTTCGGAATGCCGTTCGAGGCAACGTGGCGGTGCCCATGGTCCGGCTCAATCGTCGACTGATTGGCCACTGGGGGATCTTCGCTGGCCGGAACAAGACTCAACGGCTGCGTCTCCATTGCCACGTGTCGTCGTCCCCTGGTTTGTGACCAGACGGTAAGGCTCCCGATGGCCAGCGCCGCGAAAACTGCCCCGATGATAATCCGCTTTGACAAGGTCATTCCTCTCGGTACTTGTTGCTCTGACGGTCAGCAACCGAGGTCATGAAGCTGTGATTGAACGGGCCGTGGACGCATAAATCAATTCCCGCGCGGCTTGTCGTTCTTGATCATCGGTTGTCGTCTGGAAATTTAGTCGATGCGTGCCGTAGGACGCCAATGGACTGTGCCGGGATCGGTCCATTCCTTGGAGTCCGACAAAACGATTGATGACACACCTGGCTTGGGCCCCGAACGCAACCACCTAAAGAATCTAGGGACGACATCGATTACGATATCGTTCAGCAACGCCCTCTGGGCTGTGAACGAAACCGCCCAGTTAAGACCAGGGAGCCGGAGGGGGCTTGGTGGTTACGAATTGCGCGGCCGCAGAGGATCAGACAGAGCGCAGCTTTTTCCGCAGAGTTGCGAAACCAAGTCCAGCCAAGCCCAGCGCGGCGAGAATGACCGTCGAAGGTTCGGGAACAGGCACCTGAGTCATCCATTCGGCGCCGGGAAGAGAGCCTTGATTAATCTGGGAAAAGCTCGCCGGTGTTCCCGTGGGCACGTTCAAGCGGAAGATGCCCGGCGGGTTGAGAGCGTACAAGTATCCATCCGATCCCAGTACGTTGGCGTAGCCGCCGATGCTGTTAGTCTGAAAAATCAGATTCGCCGCCGCGTCGTAAGTACGGCTTCCTGCAGGGCCCACATAGACATTGCCGTCACCTCCCACCGCGATGCCGGAGGGACTCGTCCCGGTCGACGCAAAGAGTGAAACAGACGATAAGCCTGGACCGTACTTCAAAACCGCAGCGGTGCCCGCGTCCGTGGCATACACGTTATTCGCGGAATCGACTGCCAATTGGACCGGAATAAACAGGCCGGCAGGTCCCAGCGACTGTGCAGTAGCGATGAGTGTGCCCGTGGACGTGTATTCGCGTATCTCGCCGCCGATAAGTTGTCCAAATTGATTCTCGATGGCGCCCGTGACGTAGATGTTGCCGCTGGAGTCGACTGCTAGCCCACCCTGATATAGTCCAGTGCCGCCGCCATTGAACGAGGCGACAAAGGTTCCGCTCGTCGTGAATTCTTTAATCGTGTACTGGTCGCCGTTATTGAAATTATTGGCCGGAGTCGGCGCGTCGGCGACGTAAATATTGCCGTTCGTGGGATTGTAAACGATGCCGCGGGGGTAGCTCAGCCCCGAGGTGATGACGTTTCTCGTGGCTCCTGTCGATTCGTCGACAGCGACGACGGAAGCTGGCGACTGCAGCGTTACGAAAAGCTCGTCGGCAGTGGCGGAAGAAACCCCGGCCAGAGCGGCCACAAAGAGAAATGCCTTGGGCAATTGTCTCATCAGCTCCCCCACAAAGTAGACGTCTGCAATTGCAACATGGACGAAGTGCGATCCGGTCTACGCTCGTAAATCGGGTGTAATTGTAATCAGAGCAAAACCCCCACATCCAGTGCGCAGCGATCACTTTCGGGCATTTATTTACCGTTTATCGCTCCGCCCAAGTTACTGCCGCGTGTTACTACCGGGCTGCGACCCGTCATGCGAAACGTGTCTTGAGTCAATTTGTCTCACACCGCAATTTCGACTGTAGGGTCGCGGCTGTCAGGCGACTCTCACCTGGTGCATTTACTCCAGCCCCACTTAACCGCTGGACTTGACCGAAGTCGTGCCGGACGCGGCTTTTAAGGTTTGGTATCGGACTCCACCGGCCGCGGCCTACCGGAACCGTTTCCTGAAAGCCCACAGCGCGCCACAGGCACACAGCGCCAACACACCCGTACCTGGTTCCGGCACACTAGCCAGGCGGAAACCAATGGCGTAGTTGCCGCCATCGCATTCAACACCTGACAGAGTACCGGCGACAAGCGGATCCACAGGGTCGTCCCAGGCACCCGCGGATGATCGCCATGGCGCCTAATACCGCGAGCAGAACTGAAGATGGCTCGGGCACGGTAACTCCGCTCGCGTCTGCTCCGGCCGATTGCAGCCAGTTCGATGCGATCAGCGCGATGTCCTGACCATTGACGATGCCATCGTGGTTCGCATCGCCCGTCTTGGCGAATCCTGTATCGAGCCAGGTACTGGCCACCTGAGCGATATCCTGTCCATTCACGATTCCATCCAGGTTCACGTCGCCAGGGAGACTGGGGTCAGGGTAACTCGCCAGGCGGAAACCGATGGCATAGTTGCCGCTCCCGGCGGAAGTACTTGACCGGACGTCGTCGGTAAGCGGATCCACAGGGTCGTCCCAGGCGCCCCCTTTCACAATTCGTGCAGTATCACCGTTTGTCGCTTCGGTCCATTGAAACAACAAGCCACCCATGTCGTAAGCACCATATGGACTGGCCGAAGCGGTGTAGCCGCCGACCGGGCTCAAGT
>CAMFLN010000176.1 GCA_945957305.1 uncultured Planctomycetaceae bacterium
CCAACGGCACCGCGAAGACGTCGCTGCCCCAAACCACCTCGCGTGTCTTGAGCAATTCGAACAGGTCAGGCCAATCCAAATCCGGTTCGCGGAGCACGTCAGGCTTCAGCGATCGAATCGTGCGACTTTCAGCCATTGTGCCCAACAACTGCGGGGCGTAAACCACAGCGTCCCCCGAAAGCTCGCCCTGCGAGACCGAATCGATCAGCGCTTCGGCCGTAATCCCGCTGACGGTCAGCTCGCTGCCTGTTTCGGCCTGCCACTGACCACGCAGTAGCGAGATCGCCTTAACCAGCGGCTCGTCGTCGACGACCAACAGCGTGAGATTTATCCCCTGCAGCGCAGCGGCTTTATCCTTTTCCGTCTCCGCGACGGGTTTGGGCCCGCAGCCGGCAAGGATCAATGACGCGGACACTATGACAGCATAAATGCAGGAATGAGAAAAAAATCGAAAGCCCAGCGACGTCATGATCGGACCTGTATCAGGAAGCAATTTTTTCGCAATATGACACACGTACAACGCGTAGACTACCACGATCGTCGCACTGCGCAATGCACTGAGCGCAGCGATGCCGGTTACACATGCGCGGCGACTAAAGGAGATCTCAGGCGAGCACCCGGCTGAGAAATTGGCGTGTGCGTTCTGAACGTGGCGCGTCAAGGACTTGCTCCGGCGGCCCCTCTTCGATGATGCCGCCGTCGGCCAGCATCACAACCCGGTCGGCAGCCTTGCGGGCAAAGCCAATTTCGTGCGTAACGAGCAGCAGAGTCATCCCGTCACGCTTGAGATCGGCCAGCACGTCGAGTACCTCGTACTTCAGCTCGGGATCGAGTGCGCTGGTAATTTCATCACACAACAGTCCATGCGGTTGCATGGCCAAGGCCCGCGCGATGGCCACTCGCTGCTTTTGCCCACCGGATAGTTGGTGGGGAAAGTTATCGGCGTGGGCGGCCAGCCCTACGCGATCCAGCAACTCGCGCCCGCGCGTCCGGGCCTCGTCGCGCGACAGGTTGAGTACCTGCCGCGGCCCTTCGGCCACGTTGTCCAAAGCAGTGAAATGCGGAAACAATTGAAAATCCTGAAACACCATGCCTAGCAGACGGCGCACTTGTCGCACCGCGGCGCCGTTGCGTTGGGCGGCCATATCCGCTTGCAAGGTGTAAGGCCCGACGCGAATTTCACCAGCGTCCCATTGATTGAGCGCGTTGAGCGAGCGCAGCAAGGTGGATTTGCCGCTGCCGCTGGGCCCGATCAGGGCCACGGTTTCGCTCCGCTTCACCGCAAAGTGCACGTTATCCAACACCACGCGCGGACCATACCTTTTGCACAGTCCGACAACGGAAATGAGCGGCGTAGAGGTTGTGGACATCAGGTAAACATTTCCCGGCGAACGTGATGCGCTTTGATTCTGCGTTGCGAAATCAATCTTTCGTCAGCGTCCCGCCTTAAAGCGGCTCTCCAAGTAGCGTGAGAGGTAGCCTAAGGGGACTGACATGCATAGATATAAAGCCGCGGTCAGCAGTCCCAACTCGAGAAACTTCAAGCTCGAACGGGACAGGATCAGATACTCTTTGGTCAGCTCGCGTACTGCGATGACGCTCACCAGGCTCGTGTCTTTGAAAAGGGCGACAAAGTCATTGGTCATCGGTCCGAGCGCCGTCTGCAACGCCTGGGGCAAGATGATGCGGCGAAAGGTGGTGGCGTGCGTCATGCCGAGCGCTTGTCCCGCTTCCCACTGACCGACCGGAATCGCCAGAATCGAACTGCGATAAATCTCGGCCTCGTACGCGGCGTAATTCAGCCCAAAGCCGACGATGGCCGTGGCAATGGCCGACATTTGCACATCGAACCCCGAGAAGCCGAAGTACAACACGAACAGCAGCAGCAGCAACGGGATACCACGAAAGAACTCTACATACACCAGCGCCGCCCAGCGCAGCGGCGCCGGTCCATAAAGCCGCGCCAGGCAGATGGGCAGCGCCAAGCAAACCGCGGCCGCCATGCTGCAGACAGTCAGCAGCAACGTCATGCCCGCGGCCTTCAACAGCAGCGGCGCATACTGGCGAATGGTCCACAATTGCGCCGACGAGGCGATAATGTGAATATCCACGGCGTCGGCCGGAGTAATGTCAGCCACGTCCGCAGCCGGTGCGCCGTCGGACGTAAATCCCAATCCCGCTAATTGCGCGCTACGATCTTCGCCCGTCGCCAGGGCGCTCTGCTGGTCATTCCAGACATGCCAGCGCAGAAAGATCGCCCGCAACCGGCCATCGCGAATGAGCACGCCGAGTGCTTCATCCAGCGCCTGGGCCAGGTCCACATCGTCCGGTCGCAGAGCGATCGCATAGCTGCCGGGGTCGGTGACGCCGCCGACGTATTTCAGCTTCGGGTTGATGCTGGCGTAATACAACGCAATGATCGAATCGAGGAGCACGGCATCCAGTCGGCCCAACTCCAGGTCCAGATACGGTTCAATTTGACCGTCGAAGGCCACGATCTCGCGCACGCCGCGGGCCGAGAGCAGTCGCTCGGCCGAACTGCCGGCCAGTGTTCCGACCGCCTTGTCCAGGCAATCTTCCAGGCTGTTGATGTGATGATCATCGGCGCGCACGACGAGCTGCTCGGCATACGTGTAGTAGGGGCGCGTGAAAAGCATGTTCTCGCGCCGGGCGGGTGTGACTTCGAACCCGCTGATGATGCAGTCGTAGTCCTTCGAGATCAGCAAACCCAGCTCCAGACTCTCCCACTGGTACTGGACAAATTCTGCCATGAGGGGAATTTTCAGCCGCTGCGCTAGCACTTCCGCCAAGGCGTCGGCGAGTTCGACCTCGAACCCGATGACGCGACTGGGGTCGTGCGGATCGCGCAGCTGGTAGGGCGCGCCCCCTTCGGCATCTCCCCCCCACCGCAGGACGCCCTGCGATAGCCGCTGGCGCAAACGCTCGTCGCGTGCCGCGATACCGTCATTCGCCGCCGCACTTTGACAGGCAGCCAGCGCCCAAACCGCCACGGCAAGCACAATCCGGCAACACGGGCTGAGTCGTGCGATTCCGACCCGATGGGAACGTTTTGCGCTGGGCATCAGGATTGGATCTGCAAGGTGGTACGTGATCGGAAGCGGATCTGCCGACCGCCGCGGTTGCCGCCGCCGGAGCACACGGCGGGCCCTTGCCCTCGGCCGGTGATGCGCCGCTTGTACCAATTGCGCGGCTTGTTAAGTCTAGGCAGGCTGTGCCAAGTGAGGAATACCGATCCTCCGAGGCGTCGTGTTGGCCACTGGCCTGCGTCAGCATCTTTTGACCTAGATTAGTGCAGTTCACCTCTCGGCGTAGAGGGGAATCGCTCGGTATACTTCCCGAGCATACAAGAATTTCGCGATTCTCAGGAAACATCCAACGTGTCGACCAACAAGCGAATTTTAGTCACCGGCGGGGCCGGTTTTCTCGGCAGCCATTTGTGCGAGCGTCTTGTCGATCAAGGGCATGACGTCGTTTGCGTCGACAACTTTTTCACCAGCCAGAAGACCAACGTCGCCCACCTGCTCGGCCGGCCGAACTTCGAATTGGTGCGCCACGATATCATTCACCCGCTGTGGCTCGAAGTCGACGAGATTTACAATCTCGCCTGCCCCGCCGCCCCGGGACACTACCAATACAACCCCATCAAGACAATGAAAACGTCCGTAATGGGGGCCATCAACATGCTCGGTATGGCCAAGCGGTGCCGGGCCAAGATCCTGCAGGCCTCGACCAGCGAGGTCTACGGCGATCCCGACGTCCATCCCCAGCCGGAAAGCTACCGCGGCAACGTCAACCCGATCGGCCCCCGAGCCTGCTACGACGAGGGTAAACGCGCTGCCGAGACGCTGTTCATGGATTATCACCGCATGAACAACGTGCGGATTCGCATGGTCCGCATCTTCAACACCTACGGCCCGGGCATGCACCCGTACGACGGCCGCGTCGTTTCGAACTTCGTGCGCCAGGCCCTAGCTGGCGAGGACATCACGATTTTCGGCGAAGGAGATCAGACCCGCAGCTTCTGCTACCGCGACGATCTGATCGAAGGCATCATGCGCATGATGAACGGCCCGGATGAATTCCTGGGGCCGGTCAACCTAGGCAACCCGGGTGAGTTCACGATCAAGCAACTCGCTGAATTGGTCATCGAACTGACTGGCGCCAAGTCGAAGCTGGTTTACCGCCCGCTCCCGGCCGACGATCCCACCCAGCGCAAGCCAGACATCACACTGGCCAAGAAACATCTGAAGTGGGAACCCAGCATCCCGCTCCGCGACGGATTGAAAAAGACGATCGACTGGTTCCGCTCGATCGACATCGCCTCGTTCCGGGCCCCGACGCCGAATTTTTAATTGCGGACGCAGGGACCGTGCAATTCGTTGCTACGGGCTGTGCACTCTACAAGCTGATTTGACCGGCCAGCGCGCGATGCTGCTGATACCAGTCGATCGTGTGGGCCAAACCCTCCTTGAGGGATGTCTGCGGGCGCCAACCGAGGATTTCACGCGCCTTGGTAATATCGGCCGAGGTCACCAGCACGTCGGCGGCATGCGCGGGCCGATACTCGATCTTCGGCTCCCGCTCCAGGCGATGCCCGATGAGCCGAATCACTTCAGACAAGGGCACGGGGTGGTCGCCCCCGAGATTAATGATCTCGTAGCCCAGTGGCTTCACGGCGGCGATCGTGCCGCGCGCGATATCTTCGACGTAGGTAAAGTCGCGCTGCTGCGAGCCGTCTCCGTACACGACCAGCGTCTCGCCTTCGGCGATTTGCCGCACGAAGCGAAAGACGCTCATGTCCGGGCGGCCGGCCGGACCGTACACGGTGAAAAACCGCAGCACCGAGACATCCAGCCCGTACAACGCGTGATAGGAGTGCGCAAAGACTTCCGCGGCTTTCTTCGACGCGGCATACGGTGAAAGCGGCCGGCTATCCTCGCCGGTTTCGCGAAACGGGGTCGGCCCCGTCTCGCCATAGACGCTCGACGTAGAAGCCAGCACCAGCTTCGACACGTTGTGGGCGCGACAGGCTTCCAGCACATGCAGCGTGCCGGTGACGTTGGCTTCCAAGTACTGCTCGGGGTGATCGACCGAAGGCCGCACCCCCGTACGGGCCGCCAGATGGAATACAGCATCGAACGGCCGCGCCGAGCCGGCGCGAAACAAGTCCGCAATTGGCGCGCGCTCGGTGATGTCGATCTGGTGAAAGTGAAATCCGCCCGAGCGGCGCAGCACCGCCAGCCGCCAGGCTTTCATGCGCGGATCGTAGGCTGGATTGAGATCGTCGAGCCCGACGACCTGGTGGCCGGCCGCCAAGAGCGAGCGGCACACTGTCGCGCCGATAAATCCGGCACAACCGGTGACGACGTAGCGCTGTGAACTGGGGTCGGCTGACACGCGCGATGGCTCCTGGCTGGTCGACGCCCGGGCGTCGCGCAAGTTGACTAAGTCTTGATGATCTTCTCGCGGTGCTCGCGAACTTGCTTGGTCGCGTTGCGGGTATCAATCACCAGGCTGGCATGTTTCACAATGTCGTCGTACTTATAGTCGCTGTGATCGGTGGCGATCAGCACGCAATCCTGCGATGCCAGGAATTGCGGCGTCAGCTCCTGGCTGGCCAGGTCTTCGACTTTGTGATGCCGCATCTTGGGCAATCGCGGCACGTGTGGATCGTTGTAGCTCAGCACCGCGCCGCGCTCGCGCAGCAGGTCCATCAATTCGAACGACGGGCTTTCCCGCGGGTCGTCGACGTCTTTCTTGTAAGCCACGCCGAGCAGGCAGATCTTGCTCCCCTTGATCGGTTTGCCACGATCGTTCAGTTCGCGGGCCACGCGTTCGACCACATAACGCGGCATGCTGGTATTGATCTGGCCGGCCAACTCAATGAATTGGGTCGGCAAGCCATGCTTGCGGGCGACCCAGCTCAAATAAAACGGATCGATCGGAATACAGTGCCCGCCGAGCCCCGGACCGGGATAGAACGCTTGAAAGCCGAACGGTTTCGTTTTGGCGGCCTCGATGACTTCCCACACATCTATGCCCATGCGGTCATAGAGCATTTTCAGTTCGTTGACCAAGGCGATGTTCACGGCGCGGTAGGTGTTTTCGAGGATCTTGCACGCCTCGGCGACTTCGCAGTTTGAAACCGGAACGATTTTTACCACGGCTTTGCTGTACAACTGTTCGGCCAACTTGGCGCTTGTCGGTTCGATACCGCCGACCACTTTGGGAATGCCGCTGGCCCCGTAGTCTGGATTACCCGGATCCTCGCGCTCGGGGCTATAGGCCAGGTAATAATCCTGCCCCACCTTCAATCCACTCTTTGCCAGGATTGGCAACACGACATCGCGCGTGGTTCCAGGGTAGGTCGTGCTTTCGAGCACGATGAGCTGCCCCTTCCGCAGCACGGCGGCGATGCTTTTGGCTGTCTCTTCGACGTAGAGCAAGTCAGGGTCACGGCTTTCGTTGAGCGGCGTCGGCACGCAGATCAAGATCGCGTCGGCCTCGGCCAGGCGCCGCATGTCAGCCGTCGGCTCGAAACGTCCGCCGGAAAGGCACTCGCGAATCCACGAAGCAGGAATG
>CAMFLN010000177.1 GCA_945957305.1 uncultured Planctomycetaceae bacterium
ACGGCGCAGATCATCGAAAGCCTCTGGCCCGAGGACCGCGGAACAGAGGCCGGAACTATAGGTGACGACAAGATTACGCAGGAAGGCACGGCGTTACTTGACGCGCTGCGCAAGATTACGCCCCACGATGAAGGGCAGCAAACGCTCAAATCGGGAGCGATGCAATTGAGCACCGAGCTGGCGCGCGATCGCTGGCGTCTGAGCCAAACGACCGAGGGATCATTGCCACGTCCGTTCCTGGTGGTGCTGGCCTTCTGGCTGGCGGTGCTGTTCGGCAGCTTCGGCCTGTTTTCACCGCGCAACGCCCTGACCATGGCGGCGCTATTGGTGTGCGCGGCATCGGTCGCTTGTGCCGTGTTCCTGATTGTCGATCTTGATCAGCCCTTTGACGGCCTGGTCAAGGTTCCCAGCACGTCGCTACGCGACGCCCTGTCGAAGCTGGGCAGGTAGCAAGTCATTCCCGATTTTATTCGTTAAGGACTATTGGCATGAATAGCGTTGTGAGAACAGCTGTCGTCTGGTTGGCGGCGATCGTGTCGTGCGCCGCACCTTTGCCCGTTGGCGCAAGCGAGCCGAACGTCGCAGCCCTCGCCGATGCAATCGAGGCCTACATCTACGGCTATCCTTTGGTCACGATGGAGATGACGCGGCGCGTCATGACCAATGTCGCGGCTCCCGCCGGCAGTCATGCACCGATGGGACACTTGCTGCGCATGCGGAAGTATCCCAGCGCCGCGTTCCGCGACGTGACCGCGCCCAATGCCGATACGCTGTACACCACCGCCTGGCTGGACGTGGGGCGGGAGCCGTGGATTCTGAGCTTGCCGGAAGCGCACGACCGCTACTATTTGTTCCCAATGCTCGATGGTTGGACCAATGTCTTCGAGGTTCCCGGGAAACGCACGACCGGAACGGGGCCGCAGAAATACGCCATTACCGGGCCGGGTTGGCAGGGGAAGCTACCGTCAGGCGTGAAGGAGTACAAATCTCCCACCGCCCTCGTTTGGCTGCTGGGGCGTATTTACTGCACAGGCACGGCCGAGGATTACGCCGCGGTCCACAAGCTGCAGGACGAAATCTCTCTGGTCCCGCTCAGTTCCTATAGCAAGCCGTACTCGCCCCCGGCGGGCAAGGTCGATCCCACGATCGACATGAAAACCGCGGTGCGCGAGCAGGTCAACTCGCTCAGCGCGGAAAAGTATTTCGATCTGCTCGCCCAATTGATGAAAGACAATCCGCCGGCCGAAGCGGATAAACCGCTGCTGGCAAAAATGGCCAAGCTCGGTATCGTCCCCGGCCAGCCGTTCGATGGCAGCAAGTTGAGCAAGATCGAGAGAGAGGCGTTCTCGAAAGTGCCCAAGATAGCCAACGAAAAAATCATGTTGTGGATGAAAGAGGGGATCGTGGCCGGTGATATGAAACTGGTAAACGGTTGGCTGTTTACAACCAAGACCGGCAACTACGGCACGAACTATCGGCAGCGTGCGCTGATCACGGCCATCGGACTGGGCGCCAACCGCCCGCAGGACGCCGTCTATCCGACTTCCACCGGTCCGCGCGCTCTGGCGACGTACTCGGGCGCGAAGAAATATGTGATGCACTTCCCGAAAGGAGAGCTGCCGCCGGTCCAGGGCTTCTGGTCGCTGACGATGTACGACAAGAATTATTTCTTTGTGGCGAATCCGCTGGATCGGTACAGCATCAGCGCCCGTCAGAATCTGCAAGCCAATGCTGACGGTTCGGTCGACCTGTACGTGCAACATGAAAGCCCGGGGGCGGATAAGGAATCGAACTGGCTGCCGGCTCCCCAGGACGAATTTATTCTGATGATGCGCCTCTACTGGCCGCAAGAGACAGCCCCCTCGATCATTGACGGCACTTGGCAGATACCCGAAGTCAAGCCGGTCGATTAGAGCGGTCGGCGTAGCAACTTGTTGTTGCTTTATTGTCGTCATTCTTCGTTTCCCGGACGGTTGATGGCTGTCTCGTGTGGTGATTGCCCAAAAGGGCGCCGATAAATGTCTGCCGAACGTTCCCCCGACCAGCGAACGATACGGCCCGATGTCACGATGGACTTCGGCTTACAGGGGCCCCCGTCGTCGCAGCCGGCGCACACGATGGCGGACACCAGCGGCGCCGGGCTCGATAAGGACACAAACGCCGTCGACGATCTCGCGACCAGGACAGCGCCGGCCGAGGCCACGTCGAAAACGCTCAAGCGAATCGCTTCCTACGAGATTGTCAGCGAGATCGGCCGTGGTGGCATGGGGGTCGTTTACCAGGCCCGTGACCCACGACTTAAACGGACCGTCGCCCTGAAGGTCATTCTCGCGGGGGGTCATGCGGGCGAGGTGGAGCTGGCTCGCTTTCAGATCGAAGCCGAAGCTGTGGCGCGGTTGAAACACCAAAACTTCGTGCAGATTTACGAAGTGGGCGCCGATGAAGGATTACCGTTTCTGGCTCTGGAATACTGTGCCGGCGGCAGTCTCGAAGACCGCATTCTGGCCTCTGTGCAGACGCCGAGGGAATCGGCCGCACTAATCGCCAAGCTGGCCGCAGCCATGCACCATGCTCACCAGGTCGGCGTGATTCATCGGGATTTGAAGCCGGGGAACATTCTCTTCGACAACGCCGGTGAACCCAAAATCACCGACTTCGGACTCGCCAAGCGCGTCGGCGAAGATGACAGCCATACCAGAACGGTCTCGGTGATGGGCAGCCTCGGCTACATGTCGCCCGAACAGGCGAGCGGCCACACTCGTGATGCCACACCCGCGGTCGATGTCTATGCGCTGGGGGCGATTCTGTACCGACTGCTCACAGGCAAGACTCCGTTTGAAGGATCGTCGACCGCAGAGTCCCTGCAGCTAGTGATCAATGGAGTGCCGGTTGCCATCAGGCGGCTGCGCCCCTCGTGTCCCCGCGACCTGGAAACCATTTGCCTGAAGTGCCTGGAAAAACTACCGGCCAACCGTTATCACACGGCCGAGGAACTGGCTGACGATCTGAATCGCTTCCTGCGCGGCGAGCCGATTACAGCCCGCGCGGCCAGCCCCGTGGAACAACTGGCAAGTTGGTCACGTCGTAATCCACTGCCTACGACCATCGCCATTGGCGGTGTGATGATGCTGGCGACCCTGGCGGGCGCCATGGCTTTGACAACGTATCGCAATTATCGCGCGATCGAATCGATTCAACACCGCGAGATGCGCGTGCAGGAACTACGCGGCAGGATCCTGTATCTGGACGAAGTATTAACCGGTTCATGCTCGCTGGCGGCCGTGACGGGCGAACCGCGGTGGCAGGAAAGGTATACGCGTTTTCTGCCCGAGCTCGACTCGGCCATCAATGAGGCAACAGCGCTCGTGCCCGAGGCCCGGTCACAGTTGGCCGACGTCGATGGTGCGAACAGTGCCTTGGTTCGGCTCGAAGACCAGGCCTTCGCCCTGGTGCGCGAGCGGCACCTGGACGAAGCCTGGCAACTGTTGAACGGTGACGAGTATCGGCGTAATAAAAACGAATACGCCCAGGGACTGGCTTCCTTCTCGGACCGACTGCAAAAACACTCCGAGACCGCGATCGAGGCGGCACACCGCGAGGCGATGGGATTTTTGATCGCGGCAATCAGCTTGGGAACCGTGGCCGCGCTCATTTTGCTGGTCGGCGCGTACAGCATGTTTCGCATGTTGCGGCAACGCTCTGCGGCCGCAGGTTAAGCAGCGTGCGCGTCCGGGGCGTGTAGTGTGCCCCACTCGCTCGTCCCTCCAGATCGAAACCACGGCACGTGTTGATCCTCAAAGAAACCGCGGTGGGCAACGATTGCGCCAACGCGGCATCGGCTGAAAATCGGCAATGTTCGGCGATGCGTCGGTCCTCCGTCGCACGAGAGTGTCGGCTGCGGCGGTCGCGCTCGGTAGCACGAATTGAGCGATTAAAGCAGATGGCAAGCGTCGACGCATTTGCTCGCGGAATTGATGCGATTTCTGCCGAGAACTATCTGGCGCCGAGCTGAGCCAAGATTTGCCTGCCAAGAATTGCCGATTCTACCACCCGTAGGAGTAACTCATGAGCATTGCCGAACCCACCGCGAACCCTGCCGCCATCGTTGCCGAAGAGTTATTGGGAGTGATCGAGCGAATCGAGCGGCTGGAATCGAAGAAGGCCGCGTTGGCTGGCGATATTCGCGACGTGTTCGCCGAGGCCAAGGGGTGCGGATTCGACGTCAAGGCGATCCGCGAAATCATCAAGATCCGAAAAGTCGAGGCGGCCGTGCGCGAGGAGCAGGAGATGATCGTCGAGGTCTACAAGCGCGCGCTGGGCATGGCAACCGACCCAGACGAGAGTGATGCTGCGTGAGCCCGGTTTTACCCGAATCGCGCGACAGGCGCAACTTTCGATGTGGATCGCCCCGGCGCCGACTCGCGGCAGAACTCGCTCAACTTTGCAACGTCCAACCACACCGCAGATAACGCAGTGTTGTGCAGGGTGAGAATCCTTTGCCCTTCGTAAAGTGCACGAGTAAAGAGAACATCCTTGTCGACAGAAATGGCATGCCGGCATATCGCGGACGCGCATTGTCCGGGTAACAAGTCCGGAAAGATATACCGATCGACACTCTGCGAAGCATGAAAATGTTTAACCGGCAGCTCGAACAAGTTCCTTACCATGGAACCGGTTTACCATAGTTGGCGCGTAAATGGCGTGCGCCGGTGTGAAAATCAATCGCCGCGAAATCCTGGTTCACGAGAGCAAGCGGCGCGGCCGTCGCAATTGACGCGACAGTTTCCGAGTGAGTGTCGAGAATTCAGCAGGCGGCAGCGATTGGACACGATCGGTCGATGCGCCACCGCGGCGAGCTGCCGTGCTTGCGTATCGACAATGGTCATATGGCCGTTTCATGCGACACGTTTGGCGATGAACTAACGCCAGACTGAGCGTTTTGGCACACTCTGAAGCTTTCCTGAGCGGCCACGCCCCCCGATAGATCGAAAACCCGAGACGGCGGCTAGGTTTTTCCTACTATTTCCTCGGCCCCCCCCTTCAACAGGTTAAGATTACGAGAGGCAGTGATCTATTTTCGACCAGCCTCTAACTTGCTTGGTTTATGCGAGTCCGGGTCGCCGTTGTCGCCCTGCTTTTACTCGGTTTGTTAGTGTCCGAAGGGCATGCCGAGTCAGTTGCCATCAAGCGGGTGCAGTTTTTAGATTCGTTCGGCCGTCAGGCAGCCCTCTCTTCGCCTATCGTGGCATCGGTCCGTGAGGAATTGAGGCGCCAGAGTTCCGCCCCAATCGATTTCTTTATCGATTCGGTTGAAGTCCGGAATACGGGCGACTCGACCTCAGACGACGCGCTCATCGACTTTCTGCGGCGGCGGACCGCAACCGCGCCCATGGATCTGTTCATCACCATTGGTGCGCCCGCCCTGCGCTTCGCGGTAAAGAATCGCGACCTGGTCTTGCGTGGCGCGCCGCTGCTGGCGATTGGTTACGACGTGCGCATGGCGCCCAAGGACATGAATTCGGACCAGGTCGCGTCGGTGGCATTAAGCATTGAGCCAACGCTCATGATCCAGGGCATTCTGGATTTGCTGCCAGAAACCCGCGACGTCTATTTGATCGTGGGCACATCCCCGATCGAGAAATCCTGGAAGGCAGCGTTTAGCCTTAAAAATCAGCAATTCGCGGATCGCGTGACGATACATTGGTGGGATGACGTACCGATCGCGGATATCGAGAAACGCGTGGCATCGTTGCCGCCCGGTGCAGTAGTTTTATACACGCGCGTGGTGCGCGACGCCGCGGGCGTCGCCGTCGATCACGACGAAACGCTGGCCAAGATCAGCCAGGCCACGAGCGTGCCACTCTTCGGCCTCTTGGAGAGCGATCTTGGCGCCGGCATCATTGGTGGCCGACTCGTCGCGGCTCAGTCACTCGGCCCGCGCGCCGCCGAAATCGCGGTCCGCATCATGAATGGTGCAAAACCGAGTTCCCTGTCCAGCGAACCCATGCCGGCGCTGCCACCCACCTACGATTATCGCGAATTGCGGCGCTGGGGCATCAGCGAAGATCGCCTGCCAACCGGCAGCATCGTGCTCTTTCGGCCTCCGCCGTTTTGGCTTGCCTATCAATGGCATTTGCTCGTTGCCGGCGGACTGACATTGCTGCTAATCCGCTTGTACGTGCTGCGGCGCCGGCGAAATCGCGCTGAACAGCACTTGGCCGAAACCGAAAAGCGACTGCTGTTGATTGCTAACCATCTGCCGGTGTTGATCGCGTATATCGATATCGAGCAGCGCTATCAGTTCTGCAATCAGGCATTTCAAAAATGGTTCAACGTCGAACCCGCGTCGGTCTGCGGGCGCACGATGCTCGAAGTTCTCGGCGACAGCCTGTATCAAGCCGTGCGACCGTTTGTCGAGCGTGTCTTGGCTGGCGAATCCGCTGGCTTCATGGTGGAAGCGAAACTCGACGATGGCCGCGATCTGGCCGTGGAGGGGATGCACGTTCCCGATCTGGATGAGCGTGGCAACGTCCGTGGATTCTATTCCATCACTTCGGATG
>CAMFLN010000178.1 GCA_945957305.1 uncultured Planctomycetaceae bacterium
AAACCGGGCAGACGCATCATGGACGAACGGGTCGTTCAATTTCGTGTCGGTGTGATGGTGCTGGCAAGCTTTATCATTGCCGGCATCCTGGTGGTGTTGTTTGGTTCGCTGCCGAATATCACGACGCCGAAGAAGACCGTCTTTATTGTCTTTCCCCAAGCATTGGGCGTCTCGCGCGAGACGCCGGTTCGCAAATCGGGCGTGTTGGTGGGCCGTGTTTCAGAAGTGGAGCTGACCGATAGCGGCGTGCTCGTCACGGCCGAAATCATCGCCCGCGACAAGGTCTATACCAACGACATGTTTCAAGTGACCAACTCGCTGCTGGGAGGTGATGCGGTCATCCAGGTCATTGGTTCCAATGACAAAATCCCCAAACGCATCGTGGAAAACGATGACCGGCTGGCAGGCATCTCGACCCCCGATCCGCTGCAAGCCTTCGGCAATCTCGAAGGCACCTTGGCCGAAACCGTGAAAAGCGTGTCGGCCACGAGTGATGAGATCGGGCAGCTCGCGCGGCGCGTTTCCGATCTGCTCGAGAACAACGACGAACAGATCGTCCGGGTGGTCTCCAAGGCCGAAGAGACTCTGGATCGCATCCGTATGGTGGCGGAAAACACGAACGACATCATGGGCGATCCCGCGACCAAGGAGAAGATGAAGCAGGCCTTGAATGACCTGCCCGACGTGATTCGCGACACGCGCGAAGCAGTGAACAGCTTCAAGACCACGTTGCAAGCGGCGGATCGCAACATGCAGAACCTGGAGGGGCTCACTCGCCCGTTGGGGCAGCGCGGCCCGCAACTGGTCGAGAATATGGAACAAACGATGCAGAAGCTCGACGTCGTGTTGACCGAGATGGAGCAATTCAGCACGTCGCTCAATGACCCCAATGGCTCGGTCGGCCAGTTGCTGAATAACCCCGAACTTTATCGTCGGGTCACGGCCTCGGTGACCAATATCGAGAACCTGACGCGCCAGCTACAGCCTGTGGTGCGCGATGCCCGCGAGTTCTCGAACAAGATTGCCCGTCATCCCGAATTGCTCGGTGTGCGCGGTGCCATCAGCCCCAGCACGGGGGCCAAGCAAGGCTTGTTCTCACCACCAGCCTCGGTGCAGCAAGACCAGCAGTGGAACGCTCCCGGTCCCGTCTGGACGCCCATGCCGATGACTCATTGAGCGCGCGGGGCGCGCCACTGCACATCAGACGATGTGGACGAAGGAGTGCCTGTTGGAATCGCGCTGGCCTGCGGCGGTACGTTCGCCGCGGGGGGCAGGTAATTCGGCGCTGGGGCCGAAAAGCCCGGACCGGCAGCGGGCGGCGCCAGGTTCGGCGGAGCACTTGGCCCCGGCAGGGGCGAGCCCGGAGCGATCGGCGGAGCAAAGCCGGGGGGCGGTCCGCTGGGCGGAACGTTCATTGTCGGTGCCGGAGACACGCCCGGGGGCGGAAGCATTCCCGGCGGAACCTGCTGCGGCGGGGGCACAGCGCCCGCCGGTACAGTGCCCGCCGGCGGCAAGAGCGGCGGCGGAACATACCGCTGTGCCTGACTCGAAGCACGCAATTCTTCGGCGCGGGCCTGCAATTGGGGGCTGGCCGGAATCTGCTGCGGAACGAGTTGGAAGTCGAGCGACTGTTCGTCCCGGATGTTGTAGGGGACGAGGTTTTCGCTGACGAAATCGATGCCGAACCATTCGTACCACGGCGCTTTGATTTTCTTTTCGACCGTCAAGGTTTCATAACCGTCGCGCACCAGGCGAATCTGCCGCTTGCCGTAGTACACGAAATCGGTCGACACGGGAGTCGTGCCGATCGGATAATTATCGACGTACACGAAAGCGCCCGGCGGATTCGAACGAATCGTCAGTCGGCGCTGCACGCAACCGGCAGCGCACAGTGCCAGCGCCGCCAGGACCAAGAGGCCGCGGCGCTGCGTGCAGGCTCGTGCAAAGACGTTTGTCGCGATCACATTTGACCTGACAGTGTAAACGGGTCGAAGCTGCGCCCAGCGGAGAACCGCGCGCCGGCGACTCTCCATCCAGTAACAAGTGGCCTTTTTGCACACCACCGCGGCGTCGTGCACTACACAAGGATTTGCTGTTTGACGCCCCGGCCGAATGCCGGCAAATTTCGAATCGAACGAGAAATGAGGGGCGGAGTATAGCGAGAGCCTTTTGTGACATCCAGGTCGATGCGGGGGCCGAGGCGCGGCGCGGCGTTAATCTGGCGAAATTACGCTCCTCTGTTGATTTCAACCATATTCCGCTTGCTACCGCCATGTTATTTTGGCTGGTGGTCCAGTGAAGATGTGTACCCTGGGATAACTCGCACAGCGATAGCACCGCTCTGGCGCAGAAGTAGGGCTGCGCAGGGGCTATCGTCTGAACTCGTTATCTGCCACGTTCGCCCCCCTAGGATTGGTCAACGTCTCCGAGCCCTCTCGTCGGATTGCTGATGTCTGCTTCCGCACCCGATTGGCGCAATCGCATCGACTACGCCGCCGCGAGCGACGTGGGTTTGCGCCGCGCCAACAACCAAGATTCGCACGTCGAAGACGTGACGGCAGAAGGGGCCGACTGGCTGCGCCGCGGCTACTTCTTCATGGTGGCCGACGGGATGGGCGCTCATGCGGCGGGCGAGTTGGCCAGCAAGATGGCGACTGACTTCGTGTCGCTCACCTACTTCAAGGCGCCTGACGAGTCGCCGGTCGACGCGATTCAAAAGGCATTTCACGAAGCCAACGAGCGCGTCTTTACTCGGGGGCAGAGCAATCCCGACTTCCGCGGCATGGGAACAACCAGCAGCGCGCTGTTGCTACTGCCCGAAGGAGCGGTCGTGGCGCACGTGGGCGATAGCCGCGTGTACCGTTTGCGTGGCCAGCAGCTCGATCAACTGTCGTTCGACCACAGTCTGGTGTGGGAGATGCAGGCGACCGGGAAAATGCGCGACACGGAAATTCACTTGAATGTGCCGAAGAATATCATCACCCGCTCGCTGGGCCCTTACCCACAGGTGCAGGTCGATCTCGAAGGTCCGTTTCCGATCGAGCCTGGCGATACGTTCTTGCTGTGCAGCGATGGACTTTCCGGCCAGGTCGAAGACGATGAGATGGGCTGCATCATGGCGGCGCTGCCGCCGTCCCAAGCCATCCAGGCCCTGGTCGATCTGGCGAATCTGCGCGGAGGGCCCGACAATATCACCGTCATCGTCGTGCGCGTGTTGCGTCCCTTGTTCACGGCCGACGATGACGAAGAGCTTGGCACGGCGCGGGCACGCACCACCGCCGGCCCCGATCGAGTGCACACATTCTCTTGGATTACGCTGGGCGTGCTAATCCTGGCCACGCTGTTTATGCTGTTTCTGGAAAAACTGCTGGTCGCCGCAACGACGGGTGCCGCGGCGCTATTGGCGGCAATTTTCATCTTAGTGCAGTATTTTTCCCTCGGCGCCGAGCGCCGCCTGGACCCCGTGCAGCTGGGCAAAGGCCCCCACCGCTCGACCAATTGCACAGCCAATGCCAGCATCGCCGAACGGTTGGCGAAAGTTGTCAAGCAGCTGAGCGATGCCGCGGTCGAAGAAGGCTGGCACATCGATTGGGAACGTTTCAACGCCTATGCGCTGCAAGCCGCGTCTGCCGCGCAGCGCAACGACTTTCTCACCAGCGTGCGCGAAAACTGCCATGCCATCACGACTATGATGGACGAACTGCGCCATCAGAATCGCAACGCCGACACGCGCGAGCTCCCCCCCAGCGGCAAATGATGTCGCTCACTCACTCGCCCGGGGGAATGAGTTCCAGGCAGACCAGACGGTCGTGTCCGCGCACGTAGAGCAAGCCGTGCGATAAGATCGGCGCGGCCCAGGCCGGCGGGTTCAACAACTTACGCGGTCCCAGGCCCGCGGCCTGCGGACCTTCGGGCGGGGCCTCGAGCGCCGCGATGGCCACCGGCGCGAATCGTTCCGGATTCACCTGCACCAGCAAGAGATCGCCCCCTTCGGTTAGCAAAACGAAATGTCCCTCGACGTAGAGCAGGCTCGAACGGCTCAGCCCCGGCTGACTCCACATGACCTTGCCGCTCGCCAGCTCGACGCAGCGTAGCTCGGCATCGGCCGAATGCCGGCCGCTGGAGCCGTAGACATAGCCGTCCACCTCGATGGGCGTGTTCCAGTGCGTCTGCAGGCGTTTGTCACGCCGGCGATCCTTGTCGCTCCAGACCACGTCAAACGCCCCTGCGCGCACACGCAGCAGCGCGCTTCCCGGTCCGTAGGTTTCTGAAATGAGAACCAGGTCCTCTTTCACAACGGGGTTGCTGGCGTTGACACTTTCGAGAATGGGGGCGCGCCAGGGAAAGTGAAAGTCTTCCTTGCCGCTGACGGGATCAAAGGCCAACAGTCCGCCGCGGGCGAACATCAGACACCAGGGCCGCCCGGCAATCGTGGCGATCTTCGGTCCCGCGTAACTGGCCAGCTCGTCGCTGAGCTGGTATTTGACATCACCGGTTTTCTTGTCGAAGGCAACCACTCCGCTGCCATTGCCCCGCACACGGTCGAGTTGCCCGGGGGGCGTGTTGCGCGTCTCGTCACTGGCGCCGCCGACCTGGCAGATCAGCAGGTCCTGGAAGACGACTGGTGTGCTGCCGACACCGAAGAAATTCTGCACAACGCCGAACTTCTTCTGAGTGTCGACTTTCCACAGGACTTTGCCCTCAAGGACGCTCAGACAGTGCAGCATTCCTTCGGCGCCGAAGATGTACACGCGATCGTCGTCGATCACCGGTGACGTGCGCGGACCATTGTCATAGCCGTACAGGTCTTCGTAGTCGGTGGGGTATTCAAATTTCCACAGCGGTTCGCCCGTTTCACTTTTCAGGCACTCGAGCCGAGCTTGATCGCCAAACCGCGCGAACTGAAATAGCCGCCCACGGCTGATCGAGGGCATGCCGTAGCCGGTGCCGACACGCTGTTGCCAAACGATCTTTGGCCCCGCCGGCGGCCACTGTCGCAGGATGCCGCGTTCGCTCGACTTACTGTCCCCCGTCGGACCCAGGAAGGCGGGCCAGTCCTCGCCCGATTTTCGCGTGCGCAGGTCGGGAATGCGTGTACCTTGCGGGGCGTCGTTCTCTGCTCCCCACATCCGCGCCGCGCTGGCCAGAAACGCGACGATTAGCAACAACGAACACAGTCGGGACGGCATGAATCAGCTCCTAGAAGATTCGCAGGACTATACTATACAGACTCGTTCATGGCCTGCCCCTGAAGTGCCGTTGGATCCGTCGATGCTGGTCGTCAATTCACGTCTGAGCGTTCCCTTGAGTGAATTCGAGTTTTCGTACGCGCGCAGCTCCGGTCCCGGTGGGCAGAACGTCAACAAGGTGAACTCCAAAGCGCTGCTGCGTTGGAACGTCCGCCGCAGCACGGCCCTTCCGGCTGATGTGCACGAACGCTTCCTAAAGCGTTATGCCAATCGTCTGACCACCGACGGAGATCTGCTGGTCACCAGCCAGCGCTATCGCGATCAGGCGCGCAATGTCGACGATTGTCTGGAGAATGTGCGCGTCATGATCGCCGAGGTTGCCGTGCGTCCGACGATTCGCAAACGCACGCGGCCAACACGAGCGTCCGGCGAACGACGCTTGGAACAGAAGCGCGAGAGCGCGCAAAAGAAGCAATTGCGACAGCGCCCGGCGCGAGACGACTAGTAGGTGGTTTCGAAACTGATTTTGGGTGCCACGGCTGGCTGGTCCAGCCGTGCCTGTGTCGGCAAAACACTGCTAGACGAGCTAGCAGTGGCACCCCGTCCGTATCAACGAGGGGTTTTGAAACCAGCACTAGTAGGTGCGCCGTGTCATGAAGTCGGCGCTTTCCTACTCGACCGCATGCGGTCGGCAACTAGGGAGCAACGGGGCCGGCGTCGTCGCGACGCATCTTCTGACGTGCCCGGCTGAGCATGGGCCCGACGCTGTTCTCGGGCACGCCTGTGGCGGTGCTGATCTCGCGATAGCTTTTGCCTTCGATGTGATAGAGGCGAACGATGTGCGCCTCGTGATCTTCCAGCTCTTCGAGCAGGCGTTCGACTTCGTCGCGATCGGTGACGCGATCCTGGTGATCGCCATTGGCTTCCGCCGGAAACTCGGCGGGATAATTGGGGACGGTGGCCAGACGCGCTGCTGACTTATTCGCCAAGAGATGCTTGACGACGATGCGCCGCGCCACGACGGTCAAATACGTTGCCAGGCTGCTCTGACCGCGAAAACGCCGCAACACTTCGAAATCGTTGCGCACCAGTCGCATGCAAACTTCGGCACACAGGTCTTCGCGGTCTTCGCTCGAAAGACGGATCGAGCGCGCTTGCGACGAATGGTTGATGACGTGAATCACCAGGCCCATGTAGCGATCGACGAAGTCTTCCCAGGCCCGGGGCTTGCGGTTGAGACAACGGTCCAGCAGCTTGCGGTCAATTTCAGAGAGTGCCACGAACAGGACCCCTCAATACCCGCACGCGCGGACGGGGCGAACCCATGCCGGTTTTAATACTGTCTCTTATACACATCTCCGAGCCCAC
>CAMFLN010000179.1 GCA_945957305.1 uncultured Planctomycetaceae bacterium
TGGAGCGCCGAAGCTCGTGCCGCGATGAATCGCCGCTTCGAGCGCGGCCACCACGGCCGGGTGCCCATGCCCGAGGATCATCGGCCCCCAAGAGCCGATATAATCGATGTAGCGGGCGCCGTCGATGTCGTAGAGATACGCTCCTTGCGCGCGTTCGAAGAAAATCGGCTCCCCGCCGACCGCGCCAAAGGCGCGGGCCGGGCTGTTCACTCCCCCGGGAATCAGCTGACGAGCATGGGCGAACGCGGCACGGCTTTTTTCACGCGTCACAAGACGAACTCCCACTCACATAGAAAAACGCTGCGAAGACCTGATCGTGGCTCAGCGGGACCCCATTTACTCGGGCAAAGGACGTCCCTTGGTTTCCGGCGCAAACGGAAGAATCACCAGCCCCAGCAGGAAGACGGCGCACATCACGACGCCTGCGTAACGCATGGGTTCGCGTTCGTAACCGTGCGCCGCGGTGAAGACGTCACTGGTCAACTTAGCCAGCAGGAACGGGCCAACGGCCGCTACGAAGCGCCCCACGTTGTAGCAAAACGAAACCCCGGTGCTGCGCAGGCGCGTGGGAAATAACTCGGGGAAATAGATCGCGTAACCGCCGAACAACGCCAATTGGCAAAAGCCCATGATGGGCGTCATCCAGAACATGTCGCTCAAACGGTCTAAGTACCAAAAAAAGAAGGCGGTGCTGAGCATGGCCGCCACGAACGAGATACCAAAGGAAAAGCGGCGACCGAGCCAATGCGTCACGATGCTGAACGCGTAGATGCCGAGGAACCCGCCCACGTTTTGCATGACCGAGTTGATGCCGGTCCACAAGAAGAGCTTTCCTTCGACTTCTTGCGGCGAAAGTCCTTGCTCTGCGAAATGTTTTGTGAAAACCGATCGAACCAGGTCGGGGGCGAAGAAACCAATCCCCCACAGGCCCACGACACCCGAGAAGGCGAGGCACAATCCGACCACGGCGTTCTTGCGCCACCGCGCGTCGCCGAACAGTTGGCCATAGGAACCAAGCTGTTTGGCCGCAGGCCCTTCTTGCGCCAGGGCCTGCCAGCGCTCGGGCTCCTTCAAGCGGCGGCGAATCACCACTGCCAGCAGGGCCGGCACCGTGCCGACGACGAACATCAACCGCCAGGCCGTGAGCTTGGTTCCGAACACAATCCACTCCTGGAAGATGCCCGATTCTTGCATCTGGCCCAAGGCTATGTTGATTAGCGCGGCCGTGATGTTGCCGACGGCAGACAACGCTTGCAACAAGCCCAGCGCGTAAGGGCGGGCAGTATCCGGCATGACCTCGGCGACCAGAGCGACACCGACGGCAAACTCCCCTCCCACGCCCAAGCCGGTTAGAAAACGGTAAATCGCGAAATCCCAAAACCCGCGCGAGAACGCACTCAGCCCGGTGAACAGCGAATACATCAAAATCGTCAGCAGCATTGTCCGCGCACGTCCGATGCGATCCCCCAGCACGCCGAAGGCCAGCCCGCCGGTGGCCCAACCGATCAGAAAGATCGACGTCGCGTAACCGCCGTAATCGGCGACATCTTTGGCCAGTTTCTTTTTCCTCTCGGCCGCGGCTTCGCTGGTTTCACCTTCGGGAGCGGGCGTTGCCAGCAACTCGGTCATGGCCGGTTTGCGGGCCAGGGTGAACAGTTGCTGGTCCATGGTGTCGAATAGCCATCCCAGCGCGGCGACGGTGAGCACGAACCAGTGGTAACCATTCAGCTCGCGGTACCAGGGAGTTTTTGCTGCTTGCATGTAAATACTTTCGAATACGTGCCAGGCGGGAACTTTGAGCGGAGGAGCGGCTTGCGCGGCAGGTCTCGCCATGCGGCGAAATCGCTCCGCGCTTCGAGTCGCCAGAATACCAGCGCAGCCACCGGTGGCAACCGAAGCCCGGCCGAGGAGGGTTATTGGATCACGCCGGCTGCCTTCAGCGCTTGAATCACGGCTAGGAGGATGAAGAAACTGCCCGACATCACCAGCGAAATCCGCAGGAACCAGTTGGGCCGTAGCGGTTTGGGCAGCAATGTGCAATTGACCACCAGTACGTGGAAGCAACTGAATCCCAGGGCAAAGTTCAGGATGTTGCTGGCCACGATGAGCAACTGCACCGGCTTGCCGAAATAGAGCATCGTCATGCCGAACAACGAATAGCCCGAGAGCACGTAAAAGTAGAGGTTGCGAATGCGGCGCGTTTCCCATTTGCGCAGCCGGGCACTCGAAGTCCAGAAAACGTCCACCCAGCGGCGCACGATGCCATCGACGGTCGACGCCATCGACGGGGCCAGCACGAGGAAGCCGCAAAACAGCGTCATGTACCAAAAGGCATTGCCGACCGACGGTCCCCAACTGGAACTCGAGACATGATCACGCACACCGTCGGCGGTCATACCGGCCGCGGCCCATTCGTCGGCCTTAGTCCCGCGCGCGAGAAACTGGATCGACAACATGCTCGGCAGCGCCAGCCCGATGAAGCAGGCCGGCATCCACACCGCCAATTGATCGCGCATCAGATGCCGATACCAACGATGCCAGCGCGAAAGGGATTCGGAATTGACATCGAACACCATGCCGACGTGCGACAGCGCGATATTCTGTCCGCCAATCACGCTGGGGATGGCGCCCACGTGATAGCCCATGCCCCAACCTTGATCGCGGGTGTAATTGCTCAGCGGCGTGTTAGAAAGTCCCCCCTGTCCGGCAATCGCGGCAAAGGCGGCCAGTAGCCCGATCGTGGTTAGATCGATGGCGGGAAAGCCGTCGCCACGCAAGATCGACGAGAAGATATTGTCCACAGCATCGGCGCCCTGGCCATGTACGGGCACAGTGCCGAAGCGCAGGAACCCCCAGCCGATTTCGCGCCACGTCGAGGCCGTGGAGAAAAACAGCGCCAAGAAAGCCAGAAAGCCAAAAACGGCAACGATCTTGAACGTCATGACCGCTTTCAAGGCGTTATAAATCTTGCCGCCGAAGATCAAAGGCAGCAGCGAAAGCAGGAACACTACGTAGGCCAGACCCTGGATCAAGGTGGCCTGGGTCAGATCGTACGTCGAGCCAAGCATGTTCAACGTGATCCAATGTTCCTTAGCGACCGGAATCTTGCCCAAGATGAGCGCCGCCAACGGCACCGCGGCATTGGCAGCCAGGTAGGGAAAGACCGAACCGAAATCGAGAATCAAATACGCCGTGAGCCAGAAGCGCGGGCCGGGCAGCGTGCGAAACTTGCCTGTGAAAATCGGTTCGCCGGTGTAGAGCGTGTAGCGGCTAATTTCCAGGTTGTAGACGACCTGGCCGAGGATGCTGAGCGTCGCCAGCCACATCAGCGCTCCGCCGTAGCGCGCGGTGACGGCGGGGCCCATGAGCCATTCGCCGCCCCCTATCGCGGCTCCCCCCATCAACAAACCCGGGCCGAGCATGGCGAACCAGTTTCGCAATGTGAAATGCGGCGCGTCGACCAACGGCCCCAGATCCCATCGTGGCATTTCGTGCGAACCCGGCCAGGGAGCCTGCGACGACTCGGCCTGGGGGGGCTGCAACACGGGAGTGGTCAATGTATCCGCCATCGACGGCCTCGGAAGGATTCCACGCGCTTGCGCGCTATCATTTCCAGGTGGGTCATGCGGGCTGGCTTCACCTGGCCAACTCCGCGCGGTCTGTGCGCGCCCGGGCTACGATGATCGCAGCAATTTACCCGTCAAGCAAGCTTTTGGACCGAAAGCTTTTGACATTTCGGCGGGCTGGCTCGCGAACCATGATTGGCGGCGAGTGGCCATCGGGATGCCAAAGGGCGCACTTGTGCTCCCGTGGAGCGTCTCGTCACGCCGGCCGAGTCTTCCCAATCGTTACGGATGCGGCGGCGAGGTCGTGATCAGGACATCGAGACTTTCGTCGCCGGTGTTTTCAATGCCGTGCTCGCACCACGGCGGCAGATGAATGAACATACCGGCTTCGACTTCGACGGGACGACCCGCGAGCATCATCACACCACGACCGCGCAGGATGTAGTAGCTTTCCTCACTTTCGTGGCTGCCCGGTTTGAGCAGCACATGAGGCGGGATGAAAAACACGACTTGGCCGAAATTCTGCGCAGGCGCGCTGGGATTCGACGGATGAACGACACGCACGCCAATCCCTTCACAGCCCGGATATTTTACCGGGCAGCCGTCTTTCACCGTGACGATGTTGGGCTGCACGGGAGTGTCAGGTTTGGGAATGCGCCCGGTGCTGGGCGGATAGCCTTGATAGAGCTTGATTTCAGCCATGAATACTTTTACTGGAGAAAGGTTCTCGGCCCTGGAGTCACCATTCGCGATGGTAGCCGGCCGTCCAGCCGCCGTCGACGGTTAGGATGGCACCATTGACGTAGCTTGCTTCGGGCGCGACCAGGAACAAAACCGCGTGAGCGACCTCTGCGGGCGTACCGGGGCGCCCGACGGGAATATGCGCGATCAGGCTGGCCGCTTTTTCGGAATACGAGCCATCTGCTCCATAGAACAAGGCGCGGGTTCCCTGCGTCAGCACCGAACCGGGCGCGATGCAATTGACCAGGATGCCGCGCGGCGCGAGTTCCAAGGCCATGGAGCGCGTGAGATTAACCACGCCGGCCTTGGCTGCGACGAAGGCACTCTGCAGTCGCAGAGGAACGAGCCCAGCGACCGACGCGATGTTCACGATCCGACCGCCCCCCGCTGCGAGAATTCGTGGAATCACGGCCTGCGATACGACGAACACGCCCGTCAAATCGACGCGCAGGATGCGTTCCCAATCATCGCTGCTGTATTCGTGAATCGGCACCCGGTCCTTGACCGTATTGATGCCGGCATTGTTGATCAGAATGTCGACGCGACCGAACCGGTCGACAATCTGCGCGACGGTCGCGGACATCGCCACCGCATCCGCGACATCGGCCGCGTACATGGCCACCTGTTTACCTGCCGCCGTGAGCTCGGCGACCGTGGCCTGCGCCGCCGCGACCGCCAGGTCGACGATCGCGACTTTCGCGCCGTTATTGGTCAGGTGCTCGACGATGGCGCGACCGATTCCCTGTGCTCCGCCTGTCACGATGGCCACTTGGCCGGTGAGATCAACTTGCATGTTCTGCGAAGCCTGAGAAAAAAGCGTGCTGGCGCGATTGCTCGTGATAAACACTGTTCGTCAAACAGCAGCACGCCGGATCAAGTTGTGCCGGACTGCTTTTCCTGCCGGTGCCGGGCCTGAACGGCCAGCTCTTCGTCGATCCAGTTCTCCAACTCGTCCCAATCGACAGGTGGCAGGCGCGACAAATCGGGGCGCAGCACACTGGCCCCTTTGACATAGACGTGGACGATCTCGCTCGAGGCTTTGGTAGTGTTCCAATGCAACATCACGCGGATGCACTTGCGCAGGGAACCCGGGACATCCAACTCGTGCGTGCAGAGGAGAGCCACGTCGAGCCATCCTAATTGCCGCGCGGCCAATGCGGGGAATTCCGCGTTCAGATCCACGGTGGTGGTGAAGATCGCGCTCGCTACATCCTGCGGCTCGATGCCGTTCTGCCGAATCATCAAGGCCAGCAATTGTCGCGTGGCCTGAAGGATTTCCTCACGTGTATTGCCGTCGGCCGTGGTGGCGCCGCGGACGCCGCGACAACGAACAGATTCAGAGGACGAGGCACTCATAGCGCGTTTCGGCGACAGACACGGTAATAGGAAAAAGGTAAGCAGTAATTTGACGCTTGAGCGTAGCAGATCGGCTACGCCGAAGCCATTGGCCCGATCTCGCGGATCGCTCCATCGCTCGTCTCGGGACCGCCGGGCGAGGACGCCGGATGTTGCAGCCAGTCATCAGAACGGCTTTTCCGACGTCTCTTCGCCTTCCTCGGCCAGACCCAGCTGCACCAGCCGTCGATATAACCTGGGCCGGGTCATGCCAAGCAGCTGTGCCGCCTTGGTCTTGTTTCCCTTGGCCTGGTTCAAAGCACGGCGAATCAATTCCTCCTCGATGCGTGCGAGGAAATCTTCGAGGTCGATGGTCTCGTCGACCTTGCGCGGCCGCACCGCGGCATCGAGCGCGTAATGAATCTTATCGGGCAGGTCGGTCGGCAAGATTCGCGGACCCTCGGCCGCCGCGTGTGCTGCCGCGATGACTTCGGCCAGTTCGGCGACATTCGCGGGCCAGGAATATCCTGCCAGCTGATCGAGTGCTTCGGTCGTCGCCCCGGCAATCTGTTTGGTCCCCTGCCGATTCTGATCTTCGACGAACATCTGCACCAACAGCGGCAAGTCCTTCAACCGTTCGGCTAGAGAAGGAATATGAATTTCGAGCGTCGCCAAGGCGCAGGCGAGTTCAGCATTAAACCCGCCCGCTGCGGCCAGGGCGGAGAGCGGCGTGCTGGTCGTAGCTACGATGCGAAATTGGGACGTCGACGGCGAACTTCGCAACAGAAAGTCCTGCGCGTCGCTGTTGAGTTGGTCGACGTCCAACAGCAGCAACGTCGCTGGACGGTCTGTGGCGCCCCCTGTCCGGGCCAGTGCCCTCAGACTCGGTTCGAGTAAGCTTACAT
>CAMFLN010000180.1 GCA_945957305.1 uncultured Planctomycetaceae bacterium
GGCTGATAGAGTTCGAAGAAATTTTGCAAGCCGCGGTAGTAGCGCCGCCGGATGGTCTCTTCCGGCACGTCATGGCCACCTCGACGTACACGATCAGAGACCCTCGCGATTGCTAGCTTGGGGCGGTTTAGCCACAAGTAGAGGATGTGAACCGAATAGCCATCTGCGCCAAGTTCTGAACGCTCAGGGCGCCTTGCAGAACGGCTTTTGCCGTTGTGGACTTTCCTGCTCCGTTGGGACCGGCCAGGATCACAACGCGAGGTTGTGGGCGGGTCGAGTATTCCGCCTCTGAGGTCATTTGCGTGAGCGTAGTGCTGGCATCCCGGCAGCGTCAGGGAAGTCTTTCTGCTATATCGCTGTGATCGAGCCAACTTCATCGCGCGCCCAACCGGCATTGACCCAGCCGGCACCCCCCCGTATCGTTGCGGCCCATTCTGGGCCAGTTCCCAGTGCTCTACTCGCAAGGAAGTCGAGGAGTTCCTGGTATGCATGCTGCTTCGGCCGGTGTTCATGCGGTTCCTGATCCCCAAACCGCGGGCGTTCCTTTGATCGATATGAGCCGGCAGTATCAGCCGCTGGCCGCGGAAGTCAGCGCGGCTGTCGAACGCGTCCTCAGCTCGGGCCGCTTCGTTCTCGGGCCGGATTGCCAGGCTCTCGAAAAGAGCATCGCTGCCTATTGCCATGTGCCACACGCGATCGCCTGCGCGTCGGGCAGTGACGCCATTTTGCTCGCGCTGATGGCGCTGGACCTCGGTCCCGGCGATGAAGTCATTCTGCCGAGCTATACATTTTTTGCGACGGCGGCCGCTGTCGCACGGCTGGGTGGCAAACCGGTGTTCGTCGATATCGAACCCGGCACCTTCAACATTGATCCGGCCTTGATCGAAGCGGTCGTGACCCCGCGCACCAAGGCGATCATGCCGGTGCACTTGTTCGGCCAGTGTGCCGAAATGGACGCGATCCTGGCGATTGCCGCGCGGCACAAGTTGGGCGTCGTCGAAGACGCGGCCCAAGCGATCGGCGCCGAATACAAGCGCCGGCCCGCGGGGAGCATGGGAGACGTCGGCTGTTTCAGTTTTTACCCGACCAAGAATCTCGGCGGCCCGGGCGATGGCGGCATGCTGTCGACGCGCCGGCAGGACGTCGCCGATCGTTTGCGTTTATTGCATCAGCACGGCATGCAGCCGCGCTATTACCACCAGGTATTGGGCATCAACAGCCGTTTGGACTCTTTGCAGGCGGCCGTGTTGAACGTCAAGTTTCCGCACCTGGATCGTTGGACGTCCGAGCGGCAACTACATGCTCGACGCTATATGGAATTGTTCGCTTCGCATAAGTTGGCCCAGGTGCTGACACTGCCGGTCGAGGCGGCGGAGCGTCGCCATGTGTGGAATCAATTCGTGGTGCGCGTTCCGGACGGCAAACGCGATGCGCTGCGCGAACACCTGGCGAAGAGCAAGATCGGCTCGGAAATCTACTACCCTGTCGCACTGCATCAGCAGAAGTGCTTTGCCTACCTCGGCTATGGGCCGGGCAGCTTGCCGCGGACCGAACTGGCGACGCGCGAGTCGCTGGCGTTGCCGATTTTCCCCGAGCTGACCTTTCCCGAGCAGCAGTTCGTCGTGCAACAGATCGCGGCCTTCTTCGGCGTGGGACATGTGCACCGCGTGCCAGCTCCGAAATTCCTCAAACACGCTCACGGCGTCGAGGAAGAACGAACGAGCCGCAAATCCTAGACCTCCGCAGGGCAACGGCCGAAGCACGATCGTGTGCCGTGCCGTGCGATTTCGTAGTGCTGGTTTCAAAAACCGATCGTTGATACGGACGGGGTGCCACTGCTAGCTTGCCTAGCAGTGTTTTGCCGACGCACGCACGGCTGGACCAGCCAGCCGTGGCACCCAGAATCATTTTTGAAACCACTAGCACGCCGAAAATCGCTGGCGACATCGCTTGATCGCGCGGCTTGTGTCACACGCCGCGCTGCGGGCAATTATGGATGCGCTACGGCGTTTTTCGGCCTCGCCCCCAAACGGCACGTCCCGGTTTGGCGCCGGTATGTTCGCCTTGCGAGAGAACTTGCGTGCCATTGACGAAGACATGGACCATGCCGGTCGAGTATTGATGTGACTCGGCATAGGTGGCGTGGTCTTGGATTTTCGCCGGATCAAAGACGACGACATCCGCGAAATATTCCGGGCGGAGCAGGCCGCGCTCGCGTAAGCCGAGGTTCTCGGCCGGCAGTGAAGTCAGCTTGCGAATCGCCTCCTCGAGCGGAATCACTTTTTCGTCGCGCACGTACTTGCCCAACAATCGCGCCACATTGCCGTACGTGCGCGGGTGCGTATTGGCCAGGGTGAAGACCCCTTCGGGCGCTTCCGAGGGGGCATCCGATCCGAAGCTCACCCAGGGGATGGCGATGTTGCGCTTCACGTCCTCTTCGTCCATCATGAAATAGACGGTATCGACGCGGCTGTCATCCTGGATCACCAGGTCCATGGCGGCTTCTTCGGGCGAGGTTTTGCGGCGAGCGGCAACTTCGGCCAGAGTCTTGCCAGTCAGGTTCTTCAGCGCCGGATTCTTGAAGCCCACGAGCAGAACCCGATCGGGCGAACCGGCGGCCAGCAGCAGGTTCTCCCACTTATCGGTGGGCGTGCGCATTTCTTGGATCAGCCGCGCGCGAATTTGCGGATCGCGCATGCGGGCGATCCATTGCTGCAGTCCCCCTTCCTGCACCCACGGCGGCATCGCGCCATTCAGGCCTGTCGACCCAGCCGTGTAGACGTACATGTCTGCGGTGATGCGCGTGCCTGCGGCGCGGGCCGCCTCGACCATTTCGACGACGCGGCCACGCTTGGGCCAATTGTCGCGGCCCGCCGCCTTTAAATGATAGATCTCGGCCGGAAGCTTCGCTTCGCGGGCGATGCGGATCAGTTCGTCGACCGCTTCCAGCAACTTGTTCCCCTCGCTGCGCATGTGCGAGATGTACATGCCCTGATATTCCGCGGCGACTTTGCACAGCTCGATCAATTCCTCTGTGTCGGCATAGAAGGCGGGGGCATAGATCAGAGACGAACCGACGCCGAGCGCCCCCTCTTCCATCGCCTGGCGCACCAGACCGCGCATTTGGTCGAGCTCGTCGGGCGAGGGACGACGATCTTCGTAGCCGAGCACATGAATCCGGATCGTGGTCGCGCCGACGAACGAGGCCACGTTGCACGAGATGCCGCGGCCAACCAGGTACTCCGTGTACTCGGCCAGCGTTGTCCAGGGGATGTCAAACTTGATGTCTCCCTGTCCCTCGGCCATGTCTTTTTTCATGCGCGCGTTGAGCGGCCCCATGGACCATCCTTCGCCAAACACTTCGAGCGTGACACCCTGGCGGATATCGCTTTGCGAGCGCCCGTCCTGCAGCAGCGACGTGGTGGCCCACGAGAGCATATTGATAAAGCCGGGGGCGACCGCCAGTCCGTGCACGTCGATTTCATGCTTGCCGCGCGCCGCGGCGAGATCGCCGATCGCCGCGATGCGATCCCCGTGCAGGGCCACGTCCCCCACGCCCGGGCGCCCGCCGGTGCCGTCGTAGATTGTGCCGCCGCGGAGGATGACGTCGTACTGCGGCGCCGCAGCGGTTACGCCGGGACACGGTAGGGCACTCGCCAGCGTCAGGAACATCGTCATCGTGATCAAACCGCGCATGCCGCTTCCTTTTCTTGAAGTACAGTCCGCGAATAAATGCCCGGAATGTCCCGCCGCGCACCGGCGGGCGACATGATAACACGCGTGCCGCCAGGCGGCGAATGTAGCGGCGGAATCGACAGCCGCGCGGGGGCCAATTAAAGTCATGAGGTGCGCATGGCATTTCCTGGACTAGTGCATCGCTTTCGCGAGGATCGAATGAGAACGCAGCGCTACGCTTACGGCGGCTTGTGCCTGGTACTGCTGCTCACGTGTCTTCCCGCCGCACACGCCGACGAATTTGACGCGCTGCGTGCGCGCATTCCTGCCGAACTGGTTAAACGTGGCACGGCGTCGGTCGCCATCGCCGTGGCGCGCGAGGGGCAGATCATCTGGGAGCAAGGCTTCGGCTGGGCCGACCGCGAAAACCGGACCCCGTCCACCGAGCATACAATGTATTCGCTCGCCTCGATCTCTAAGCCGATTACCGCTACCGGACTTGCGGTGCTCGCGCAGCGCGGCAAAGTGGACCTCGATCAGCCGATCAACGAATACCTGGGCGATGCCAAACTCATTGCGCGTGTCGGCAATGCGGCTGACGCCACGGTGAGGCGTGTGGCCAACCATTCGGCCGGCCTGCCGCTGCATTATCAGTTCTTTTACGCGGATCAACCGTATCGTCGTCCCGCGATGGACGAGACGATTCGCCGCTATGGCAATCTGGTCTCGGCCCCGGGCGAGCGGTTTCAATATTCGAATCTTGGCTATGGCGTGATCGATTACGTCATCGCGCGTAGCGCGAATCAGCCATTTGCCGATTTCATGCGTGAAGAAGTATTTCTGCCGCTCGGCCTGACGCATATGTCGGTCGACATTGGCCCCGGCCTGGAAAAATACGAAGCCGTGCGGTACGGACCCGATGGGTTGCGCATTCCGTTTTACGACTTTGATCATCCAGGCGGATCGGCCGTGTATGCAAGCGCGCACGACCTGGTCCGTTTTGGCATGTTCCACGTGGGTGATCGGCAAGCGGATCAGCGCGAGATCCTCAGCGACGAAAACCGCCGCAAGATGCAGGACGCGACCTTCGAGACCTCGCCCGACCATGGCTATGGCCTGGGTTGGTTCATCGACAAATCCCCGGCGGGGGACGTGCAAGTCTCGCACTCGGGCGGTATGGGGGGTGTCAGCACCTTGTTGACGCTGGTTCCCTCGCGGCGGCTCGTGGTCGTCGTTCTAGCGAATTCCAGCTCGCCGCTGCCAGGCCAGCTGTCGCGCGAGATTCTCGATCTGCTCGCCAAACTGGCAGGGGACGCGCCGAAGAAAGAGGAAGGAGCAGGACTGCGCTTTCAGGCGCCCACCGAAGAAGGCAACTCGCTCGATACGCTCGCCGGCAAGTGGCAGGGCATCGTCCACACTTATGAACGCGATTTGCCGGTCACCCTGCTGGTGCAGCCCGACGGTGACGTGCATTTCAAAATCGAAGGCCAGCTCGAGACGCTCTTGAATCGGCCGCGCTTTCACGACAACTGGTTGCGCGGCCGCGTAACAGCGGACCTGCGGACGGCGGACACCGCGCGCACGCCGTACGACCTGCAGCTCGAAGTCAAGCTCCGCGACGGCGTGCTCGGAGGTTCGCTGACCGCCATGTCCCGCCCAGCGGCGCGGGCTGGCAACGCGCTGACGCACTGGATCGAGCTGCGAAAAACGAACGAGGAGAAAGAAGCTAAGTAATCCACAGAGGACGCAGATTACGCCGATAAAATCCGGGTTTGCGCAACACAGCGCGTGTCGACTGCTGTTTTGTGTATTTTCTAATCTGCGTTAATCGGCGTCATCTGCGGATGAGCTTCTTCGCCCTGGTAATCGCACTACTTCGACTCAACAGGTTTTGCCTTCAGCGCATCCTCGAACTTAAACGGCAGAATATCCGGCACCACGCTCACTTCGGTCGTGAACTTGAAGGGATAGCGGCCGCCGCTGGGATAAACCAGTTCGATGAAGAACGCGGTGAAGCCCTTGGCTGGATTCGGAACGCGCGCGGCGTAGTCGCCCGGCTTCGTCGCCACCAGCGGAGTACTGGTCCAGGCTTTGCCGATCGTGTCGACGCGGAAGTCGCGCGCCTCGGGGTTCGTGGCTTGCCACAAATTGACTTCCTGCGGAATCCCCTCGGCCCGTACCCACAGTGCGCCGTCTTTTTGCTTGGTCCAGGTAAACGTCGGGCGCGGCTTGCCTGTCAGAACCGCCTGGTAGAACGCTTCGATACTGTCGCGCGCGTCGCTCCCTTCCAGGTTGTGCTTGGCGTTGGGAACGTAGCGCAGGTGTTTTTCCTCGGGCAGTTCGGCGTAATAGAACTGCGAATTATCCGGCAAGAAAAACTGATCCCCCGAGGCATTGATCAGGAACTTGGGCATCTGCAGCCGCTGCCGCTGGCGGTAGTTGAAGGGGTCTTCGATCTTCAAGACTTCGCGGTACTCGGGCGTGCCGACCTTGTCGGGAAAGATCTTGTGCCGCACGTAATCGTTCAGTGCCGGCGAGAAGAATCCGTAGGCTTCATAATGATGACGCGTAATGACCTCTGAGTTGAGCGCGTCGATCACGATGGGGATGATGGCCACGACGCGCGGATCGACGACGCCGATCAGCCACGTGGTCCAGCCGCGCTTCGAGCCGCCAGCAACGACGAAATGTTCGATCTTCTGACGGCCGGCTTGTTCGGTTGCCAAAAACTGCTGCAGGGCGTCCATCGCGCGCACGCCGCTTTTGACCATCGCCAGCCGCACGAGCCACGTCTCGTCATGCGTGGCGATGTATTTCACGCGTGAATACGCGATCAGGTCGTCCTCGGACCGGCCCGCCTGGGG